>NZ_JBPCPN010000009.1:0-6209 GCF_050999135.1 Candidatus Dormiibacter sp.
AGCGACACCACCAAGCCGTCATCGCGCTGGCGCGGCGACGCGTCGACGTGCTCTGGGCCATGCTCAGGGACCGGGAGCCTTTCCAGAAGCCGTACCTGCCCCTGGCCTCTTGACAAACGCATTAGGCGGCCACCTGTGCCGGTGACGCCCAGGCGATGCCGTCCCAATTGGCAAACCTAAATCCGGCGAGCCCTGGACACCGCTCGTAAACCTCGCGCCGGTGTCCGAGCGTGACGACGACCACGAGGAGCACATCGTCGTTGACTCTGTAGATGATGCGGCAGTCACCGACCCGAACGCGGAGACCGGGCGTCGATGTCCACCCGACCAGATGTCCGGTCATCATGGCGGGTGGATGGGACTTGTTTTCGAGTGCAGGCGCTGAGTCCTGAGCAAATCCCGGGGCCCGAATCCTCGATCGGGGCCGCGGGCGGCCAGGATCGTCGTGCCAGCCTCCGGCTGATACTCATCCTGGGAGCGCTCAGCGCCTTCGGTCCGCTCTCTCTCGACCTCTACCTGCCCGCGTTGCCGGCACTTGCCCACGACCTGGACGCGACCGCCGCCCAGGCGCAGCTGACCATCACCTCATGTCTGGTCGGACTGGCCGCCGGCCAGCTTGTCGCCGGTTCCCTGAGCGATTCGCGCGGGAGGCGGCGGCCCCTGATGATCGGCCTGGTCGCATACACCGCCACCTCGCTTCTCTGCGCGCTCGCGCCCTCGATAGGTGTGTTCATTTTCATCCGTCTCCTTCAAGGCGCGGCCGGGGCCGCCGGGATCGTGATCTCCCGGGCGGTCGCTCGCGACCTCTTCTCAGGGTTTGCGCTGGCGCGGTTCTACGCGCTTCTCATGCTGGTCAACGGACTCGCGCCAATCCTCGCCCCAGTGCTGGGAGGTCAATTGCTCAGGTTCGGTTCCTGGCGCTTGGGCTTCGTAGCGTTGACCGTGCTCGGAATGGCGCTCGTCGCGGTGGGCGGCCTCGGCCTGAAGGAAACCCTTCCGGTCGCCAGGCGGCGCGCTGGCGGCCTGAAAGAGAGCCTGGCGGTCTTCCGCAACCTCTTGACCGACGCGAGTTTCGTCGGCTGGGCAGTCGCCAGCGGTCTGGCCATTGGCGCCATGTTCGTCTACATCGCTGCTTCGCCGTTCGTCCTGGAGACTGTGTATGGAGTCTCACCGCAGGGCTTCAGCCTGCTGTTCGCGCTCAACGCACTGGGCATCGTGGCCGCGGGTCAGGCCAGCGCCAGATTGGTCCAGCGTCTTGGTCAGCTCCGGCTGCTGGTCCTGGGGCTGGCCGGTGGCCTCGCTGGAGGACTTGGCCTGCTCCTGGCTGTGCTCGCCGGGGCGGGGCTGGTGGCGGTGGTCTCGGCGCTCTTCCTGGTCGTCGCCACTGTGGGCCTGGTCCTACCCAATGCAACTGCGCTGGCGCTGTCGAATCAGGGAAGGGTGGCAGGAAGCGCTTCGGCCCTGCTCGGGCTCGTTCAATTCGCCATCGGCGCCGTGGTGGCTCCACTGGCCGGCGCCGCTGGCATTAGACCGGCCCTGACGATGGCGCTGCTGATTGTGGCGCTTCGCCTCGGGGCCGTTTTTGCGCTGCTGATCGCCGTCAGGCGTCGCCCACAACCTGTGCAGGAGCCTGCCAATTAGTCTGTCCAATCCCCGAGTAGTTGAGGCGCTCCTGGGTGGAGTCGTCCTCCCCCCGCGGCTGCGGGGGGAGGCAGGTGGGGGGCCTCCGAGCCGAATGGACTCAGAGCGTCGGCAATGGTCTCAATCACACCTTCGATGTTCTCATCAATTTCCGCCACCCAGAACCTCAGCACCCGAAAGCCCATCTCGCCCAGCCAGTGATCTCGCCTCGCGTCATAGCCGAGCTGATCGCCGTGGTGGTCGCCATCGACTTCGAGCACAAGCCTTGCCTCCAAGCAGGCAAAGTCGGCGAAGTAGGGCCAAGCGGAACCTGGCGGCGGAATTTGAGTCCCAGCAGCTGCCGGCTGTCCAGGCGGTACCAGAGCCGCCCTTCGGTCTTGGACATCTCTCGCCGCAGCACCTGGGCGCGCTGATCCCGAGCAGCTCGATGGAGACGGGTGTGACGATCCATGGACGCAAGCTCTCACCATTGCCCGGCCGCCGCAAGTCAGGCCGTTAACGCCCCCTCCCAACCTCCCCCCGCGGCGCGGGGGGAGGACGACTCCACCAAGGAGCGCCTCCACCACTCGGGATCGAACAAGTTAGTGCCAGTGAGCTACACCGTCAGCACCTTCTCCTCGCACCCTGACATTCCCGATGCGCGACCGTTTGCTAGCATGTGCCCGAATCGCTCGACCGAAGCTGCCGAGCACACCAGTGGCGATCGCCTTACATGGAGGTCTGCGTAGTGGATCAGTTGGTCAATGAGGTAAGTCAGCGCACTGGGTTGGACGAGGCGACTTCGCGCCAGGCAGTCCAGGTTGTGATCGGCTACCTGAAGGGCCGGTTGCCCGAACCCTTCGGCGGCATGCTCGAGCAGTTCATCGGTGGCGGCCAGCCGGGCCAGACGCCCGACCTCGGCAGCCTGTTCGGCGGAGGGCACTGAGCGCCCCAACGTCGTCCGAAACCGCTGAGGGCAGAAGCCTGACGGCCCCTCCCCCTTGAACCGGCTGTCTTAGCGAAGCCCCACTGGCGCAGCGGCAGCCGGCTGGGCTGCCGACTCGTCGGCAGCGTCCACGGCGCCGCGGAACTGCGCGGAGTAGAGCCTGAAGTAGGCGCCGCGGGCGGCCAGCAGCTCCTCATGGGTCCCGCGCTCGACTATGCGCCCGGCTTCCATCATCAGGATGAGCTCGGCGTCGCGGATGGTTGAGAGCCGGTGGGCGATGACGAAGCTGGTGCGATCGGAGCGTAGGGCCGCCATTGCCCGCTGCACCAGCAGCTCGGTGCGCGTGTCGACCGAGCTGGTGGCCTCATCCAGGATCAGCAGCGACGGGTCGGCCAGGAAAGCGCGGGCGATGGTCAGCAGCTGCTTCTCGCCGGCGCTGACGTTGCTGCCCTCCTCGTCGATGACTGTGTCGTAGCCGTCGGGCAGGCTCTGCACGAAGCGGTCGACGAACGTGGCTCGCGCCGCCGCCAGGATCTCCTCCTCGCTGGCGGCGGGGTTGCCATAGGCGATGTTGTCGCGGATGGTCCCCCCGAAAAGCCAGGTGTCCTGCAGCACCATGCCAATCTGGGAACGGAGGTCCTCTCGCCGCATGGCGGTGATGTCGACGCCGTCCAGGGTGATCCGCCCCGCGTCCACTTCGTAGAACCGCAGGATGAGGTTGACCAGGGTGGTCTTGCCGGCGCCGGTCGGGCCGACGATCGCCACCGTGTGTCCTGGTTCCGCGACCAATGACAGGTCCTCGATCAGTGGCTGCTCAGGGTGGTAACGGAAGGAGACCCGCTCGAACTCCACTCGACCGCGGCTGGCAACCGGAATCACCGGCTGGACGGGGTCAGCGTCCTGCTCGGGAGCGTCCAGCAGCTCGAAGACTCGCTCGGCTGACGCCACCCCAGACTGGAGGAGGTTGGCCATCGAGGCGACCTGCGTAAGCGGTTGGGTGAACTGCCGGGAATACTGGATGAACGCCTGGACGTCGCCCAGGCTCATGGCTCCAGTGGCCACCCTGACGCCGCCGATGACGGCGATCGCCACGTAGTTCAGGTTGCCTATGAACATCATCGCGGGCATGATGATCCCCGAGACGAACTGAGCGCCGAAGCTGGCCTCGAAGAGCTGATCGTTGCGCTCGCGGAAAACCTGCTCGACCTCACGGCGGCGCCCAAACACTGTGACCAGCTCGTGGCCTGTGAACGCCTCTTCGATGTGGGCATTAAGCGAGCCGGTGTTGGCCCACTGGGCCACGAACAGTTTTTGCGAGCGCTTGGCGACCTGACTGGCGACGAGGATTGACAGCGGCACTGTTACCAGGGCAATCACAGCCAGCAGCGGTGAGACGACCACCATCATCACCAGCACGCCGATCACAGTCAGCACCGAACTCAGCAGCTGGCTGATGGTCTGCTGGAGCGACTGCGACACGTTGTCGATGTCGTTGGTGACCCGGCTCAGCAGCTCGCCCCGCGGCTGCTGGTCGAAGAACTGGAGCGGAAGCCGGTTCAGCTTGTCTTCAACCTCCGCCCGCAGCCGGAAGATCGTGCGCTGGACCACCCCGTTGAGCAGGTAACCCTGCATCCAGCTGAAGATCGCTGAGCCCACGTAGAGCGCCAGCGCCCAGGCCAGCACGGTGCGGAGCGCCGAGAAGTCGATCCCCTGTCCTGGGACCACGTGCATCCGCGCCAGCATGTCAGCCACATTCCCCTTGCCCGACCCACGGGCAGCCGCAACCGCCTGAGCGGTGCTGGTCCCCGGCGGCAGCTGCTTCCCGATGACGCCGCTGAAGATGATGTCAGTCGCCCGCCCAAGAACCTTGGGCCCGATGACAACCAGCACCACGCTCGTCACACCCAGTGCGATGACCGCCAGGAGCTTCGGGCCTTCTGGTCGCAGGCGCCCCAGCAAGCGGCGTACCGACGGCCCAAAGCTCATAGGCTTCTCCGCCGGCAGGCCGGGTCCACCCCAGGGGCCGCCGCCGAAGCCACGGCGTACGGGCGGCCGGGTGCGTTCGGTCATTGTCGGCATCGGCGCCGGTTTCGTCACCGAGCGATCGCTCATGCGGCCGGCTCCGCCGCCGCCTGCGACTGGACGATCTCGAGATAGGTCGGGCAGCTCTCCAGCAGCTCTTCGTGGCTGCCCAGCCCGACGATCCTGCCGCCCTCCAGAACGATGATCTGATCGGCATCGGCGATGGTCGACACCCGCTGGCCGACGATGACCACAGTGGCATTCGCCGTTTGGGGCCGCAGCGCTGCCCGCAGCCGGCCGTCCGTGGCGAGGTCCAGCGCTGAGAACGAGTCGTCAAAGAGGTAGATCTCAGGCTTCCGCACCAGCGCCCGCGCGATCGACAGCCGCTGACGCTGGCCGCCGGAAACGTTGGTGCCGCCCTGGGTGATGGCTGCCTCCAGGCGGCCTGGCATGGCCTCGACGAAGTCGCGGGCCTGGGCGACCTGGAGGGCCTCCCACAGCTCCTCGTCGCTCGCCTGCGGGTTGCCATAGCGCAGATTGCTGGCCACTGTGCCGCTGAACAGATAGGGCCTCTGAGGCACCAGACCGATCCGGCTCCAGAGCAGGTCGGGATCGAGCTCCCGGACGCTCACACCGTCGATCAAGACTGTGCCGGCAGTGGTGTCGAACAGGCGTGCCACGAGCGAGACCAGCGTCGTCTTTCCCGCCCCTGTGCTGCCGATGATGGCGGTGGTCTGCCCGGCGGCTGCTTGAAACGAGATGTCGCACAGCACAGGCGTTGTCGCACCGGGGTATCTGAACTCGATGTTCCGCAGCTCCAGCTCGGCGCGGGTGTGCACCTGGCGGACAGGCCGGCGCGGCGGCACGACCGTGGACTCGGTCCTGAGCACCTCACCTATGCGCTCTGCACAGACTGATGCGCGCGGGATCATGATCGCCATAAAGGTCGCCATCATCACCGACATCAGGATCAGCGTCAGATAGGTTAGGAAGGCTGTGAGCGCGCCGATCTGCATCTGACCGTTCTCGACCCGGCCGGCGCCAAACCAGAGCACAGCGACGCTGGAGGCGTTGAGGATCAGCATCACTGTCGGGAAGATGAGGGCCATCAGCCGCCCGGCGCGGAGAGCGGTCCTGGTCAGTGCCGCGTTGGCTTCGGCGAACCTCCGAGCCTCGTCCTGCTCACGGACGAACGCGCGCACCACACGAATGCCCGAGAGCTGCTCGCGCAGCACCCGGTTGATGTCGTCGATGCGGGCCTGCATGGCGCGGAACTGGGGCACCATCCTGGACACGATGAGCCCGATTGACGCAATCAAGACGGGGATGCTGACCAGCATCAGCCAGGACAGTCCCGCGTCCTGGCGGAGCGCCATGATGATGCCGCCGACGCACATGATCGGAGCCGCGACCAGCATCGTGCAGGAGAGCACGACCAGCATCTGCACCTGCTGCACGTCGTTGGTGATGCGGGTGATCAACGACGGCGCGCCGAACGTGCCCACTTCCCGCGCCGAGTACCCCGTGACGCGATGGAACAGGGAGCCGCGCAGGTCACGCGCGAACCCCATCGCCACCCGGGCGCCGAACCACACCGCGGCGATCTGAAAGGCACCCTGGA
>NZ_JBPCPN010000035.1:0-58621 GCF_050999135.1 Candidatus Dormiibacter sp.
CCGCAGGCCCTGGAACACCTCCCAACGGTTGCGAGTCTGCTTTCCAGTCTGCCAGTGGGTTGCTGGCGTCCCACCGCCCCGTTGCGAGGTTGATAGGGACGTTGAAGATGATCGTGGAGAGGAGCGCTGCCGCGAAGGACGCCGTCGCCAGCCATCGCCACAGCAGCGGACCGCCCTGGCCGCCTGGGATGGATGCATGGAGGACGGCCAGCACCAGGCAGAGGGTCATGCCCACCGCATGACCCGCCCGAAGGTCCGCAGCAGCCCCTGCTCGACGCTGATGTGGTGGGTCGGAGGAAGCCGCCGCAGCACGGGGTGCACCAAGGCGTAGGACCCGAACTCCGCGCATGACACGAACCCGGTAACCAGCAGCGTGAAGCCGCCGAGAACGTCCACCAGGGTCATGACGCAGGCTCCAGCTCGACCCGGATCAGCACACGCTCGCGCGCGGCACGGTCCAGGTCCAGCGAGCCGTCTTCGTTCTTTTGCACTCCAGCCAGACGAGCGTAGGAGGGCTGCGAGGCGATCAGGTCCCGCATGGCGGCTCTCACCTCCGCTTCGTCTTTCACGGCCCAGGCGATTCCGCTCAGCGTCCGACCGGCGATCCGAAGCTGCACCGGCCTCCCTCCCTGCATATTGCGCCACCAGCCGCTGTCGGTGGTCATAATCACCTCCCCGTTGCGCCGGAGATACGCCAGCGGCAGGTGGTACCGCCGCCCGGTCTTTCTGCCCTGGAACGAGAGGAGTAGGAACCGCCGGCTCATCACCGGGTGAAGTGGCGACCGAAGGATCGCTTTCGGGAAGTGTTTGAGGAAACGCATCTCTGCCATCGCGACTATCCTGCCATAACTTATCGATAGATAGGTTACCGATTGGCAGGCTGCTCGTCAAGCCCCCTCCGGCTACCTGGTTCCGCCGCTCAGGCGCGCTTCGTCGCCGCCTGGTCGATGGCGCGCACAGCGAGCTGGATCAGGTCGTCTTCCGGGGGCCACTCCAGCTCCGGTTTGGTGATCCGGAGGTCGACGATGCCGTGGAGGGACGCCCAGAGCTCCAGGGCGAGTGGTTCCGACCGAACGCCGTCACCCAGTCGGTTGGCGACCAGCTCAAACAGGGTCGCCAGCGAGGAAGCGCCCGGGTGCGGCTCGCCTTGGGGGAGCCCAGCGCCCGCGGGACCCGTCCCGGCCGTGCTGAAGAGCAGTCGGTAGTGACCCGGGTTGGCCAGGCCGAACCGGGTATAGGCTCGACACGCCCGCAGCAACCGCTCCCCGGCGTCGCTGGTCCCCTGGGCCGCAGCTGCCAGCGCCTCCCGGAACTCGCCGAAGCGAAGCCCCAGCACCTCCCGCACCAGGTCCTCCTTGCTGGAGAAGTGGCGGTAGACGGACGGCGAGGTGACCCCGACCGCCGCTGCCACCGCCCGGACGCTCACGTACCTGGCGTCGCCGGCCTCGGCGAGCAGCTGGGACGCGGCCTCGAGCAGCTCGACGCGAAGCCGCTCTCCCGCACCCTTGCGATTGCGGGTCCGTCTGGCCACGCAATGCAAGATACGTTATCAAGCGGTAAGTTATCTCAGCCGCGGATCACCTGATGCACCGCGGGCCACACCTCGGCGCAACCTTCGAGACCAGCCAGGCGGCGGCGTTCTCTTCGGCGAGCGGGTCGAGCGCTAGCCAAATATCCGGTCGCTCGCCCCGATCGTGCTCCGCCCCCTGAGCTTCGCCTCCCCACAAGCCGGCAACGAGGTGCTGGAGGCGCTCGAGATGCTGGCTGGCATGAACTGCGAGCTTCGCGTCAACGTGCCCGCCGACGCGCCCCTCGAAGTGGTCCCCAAGGGCGCGGGCCGGGAGCGGCGGACGGCTCAGGGCTCGAGCCCAAGGGCCCCGGCAGCCGCAGCAGCTGCGGGTTGGTGCCTTCAGAGGAGCCGGGTCCGGGGCCGCTCAGTGGACTGGTGTGCCCAGCGTGCAGCTGACCAGTCCGTGCTTCTCCAGGTAGCGCTGGTGGTATTCCTCAGCCCGCCAGAACGTCTCCGCAGGAACGATTTCGGTAACAATCGGACGCCTGAAGCGAGGCTGCCAGCGCTCGCGCGAAGCCTGGGCCGCGCCAAGTTGGGCCTCATCTGAGGCGAAGACCACCGAGCGGTACTGGGTGCCGACGTCAGGCCCCTGGCGGTTGAGAGTTGTGGGGTCGTGGTTCTCCCAAAACAGGTCCAGCAGCTGGTCGTAGGACACCCGCTCGGGGTCGTATTCGACCTGCAGCACCTCGGCGTGGCCGGTGCGGCCTGTGCACACCTCACGGTAGGTGGGGTTCGCCTTGCTGCCGCCCATGTAGCCCACAGCAGTGTCGAGCACCCCCGGCAGGGCCCGATAGGTCGCCTCGACCTGCCAGAAGCAGCCGGCACCGAAGGTTGCGACCGCCATCAGCTTGTGCCCTCTTGACGAAGCTCCAGGGCCGCCGAATTGAGGCAGTAGCGCTGGCCGGTCGGCTGCGGACCATCGTCGAACAGATGGCCCAAGTGACCGCCGCAGCTTGCGCAGCGCACCTCCGTCCGCGTCATGAAAAGGCTGCGGTCCTTGTGCAGCGTGACCGACGCGTCGTCCGCCGGAGCCCAGAAGCTCGGCCAGCCCGTGCCGGAGTCGAATTTTGTAGCCGACTGAAACAGCTCGGCGCCGCAGCCGGCGCAGTGATAGCTGCCCTGTTCGTGGACGTCCCAGTAGCGGCCGGTGAAGGGGCGCTCGGTACCCTGCTCCCGAAGGACGTGATACTGCTCAGGGCTGAGCTCCGCCTTCCACTCCTGCTCGCTCTTTTCGACTTTGGTGCTCATGGCTTCACTCTAGACCGAGCCGGCGTCCGCTCTGCCAACCCCCATTCGCCTCAGTCCAGGAACGCTCAGGCGGCGGAGGCGATGATGCCGCCGCCCAGCACCCGACTGCCCTCGTACAGGACTGCGGCCTGGCCGGGCGCGGCGCCAGAGAACGGTTCCGCCAGCTCCAGGCGGCCGGCGGCATAGGTCGCCATCACCGGCCGGGCGCGGTAGCGCAGCCGGGCCTGGCAAGCAAGCCGGTCAGGCGCCGCTCCGGCCACGAAGCGAACGGACGAGAGCTCCACCTGCCGCACTGCCAGGTCCTCCCTCCGGCCCACCGTCAGGTGATTTCGACCTGCGTGGACGGCTGTCACGTACCAGGGGCCGGGCTGGTCGAGCTGACCCAGCCCCTGTCGCTGGCCGACCGTGTACAGCGCCGTGCCCGCATGCCGCCCCAGCACCCGTCCGCTCTTGTCCACCACGTCGCCGGTGGCGACCGGCAGCCGCCTGCTCAGATAGGTGCGCGTGTGGCCGCGCGGAATGAAGCAGATGTCCATGCTCTCCGGCTTGGTCGCCACTGGCAGGCCGAGGTCGGCGGCCAGCCGGCGAACCTCCGGCTTGGTCAGCTCGCCCAGCGGGAAGCGCAGCTTCGCCAGCACCGGCTCGGTCAGGTGGTAGAGCATGTACGACTGGTCCTTGGCCGGGTCTCGAGCCTCGTGGAGCTCAGGCCCGAGGGGCCCTGCCAAGATCCGGGCGTAGTGCCCCGTTGCCATGGCGTCGAAGCCGAGGTCGAGCACGCGCCGCAGCATGAGGTCAAAGCGGACGAACGCGTTGCAGTTGAGGCAGGGATTGGGGGTCCGGCCCTCGCGATAAGCCTGGTGGAAGGGCTCGATGACCCGTTCGCCGAACTCCCGCTCCAGGTTCCAGACGTAGTAGGGAATGCCGAGCTGGGCGGCCACGCGGCGGGCGTCCTCCACCGCGGAGAGCGAACAGCAGCCCCCATGCCGGCCCGCGGCTTGATCGTCGCGCGGCCACTGCTGCAGGGTGATACCTGTCACCTCGTGCCCTTCTTTCGCGAGCAGGGCTGCCGCCACGCTCGAGTCGACTCCGCCCGAGAGGGCCACCGCGATGCGCATCCTGCCAGTCTAGGGAGCGATCAGAGAGGCGGCGAAGCGGGCGCCCAGCCTCTGGTTTGGGGCGCCAAGGGGTAGGGGATGTCAAGCGCAGTCAGGCCGCTTGGGCTTCAGACAAGCACGGTGACGCCGGCCGACTTGATCCGGCGCCACGGCCGAACGGCGGTGAACGCTAGGGCGCTCGGGCCGCTTTCGTTGGCTTTGACGGCAACATCGCGGCTGCTGTGAACGCTCGCCCCAGCCAACGCTGAAGTTCGGCCGGATCGTTCATAACGCTCTCGGGCAGCATGACCTTGTCGCTCCGAGCTCGTCCGTTACCCATGGGATCGAACAAGGCCGCCCCCTCGAGCGCCAGCGCTGTTGCCCGATCAGACTCGTCCAACATCACCATCGTCGACCGTCCGAACAGACCCGCGAACAGGTGGCCGTTCACCTTCGCAGCGACCCCACCGAACATCCGGACGGTCTCCACGCGGGGGTCCTTCGGCAGCGCCGCGCGAAAGACGGGATGGTTCTCGGGAGGGACCTTGACCCAAGCCAAGTCCGCAGCGTACATCGATTCGCTCGCGTCCTAAGAACGCGGCTGCTGTTACGGTCCCGTTATGGAGGTCCTCCGCCCCGAGGCGTCCCAACGTGAGCACGAGGCGTCCCAAGCGAGAGCATGAGCGTCCCCGAGGTGACCACACGCGGCCGCGTCGGAGCAGGCCGAGTCCGAGAACCTCGTACCCCCTTAGCTGCTAACTGACGTGGCCGATCCAATGAATCCGGTTGCACCGGTTACGAACGTGCGCCTGGCAGAGCCTCCCGCCACCGCCGGCACTATGGCGATCTCGTCGGTCGCCTTCAACTTGGAAGCCAGGCCGTCACCCAGGCGCACGTCGTCTTCGTTGAGAAAGAGATTTACGAACTCGCGCGGCTCCCCCTGGTCGTCGAGGAGTCGACCCTTGAAACCAGGGTGCAGGCCGTCGAGCGCATCGATGGCGCCGCGCAGATCCTCCGCCTGGACTTCGACGACGGGTTGACCGCCGCTCAGATTGCGCAGTGGACCGGGGATACGGAATTGGGGCACTTGTAACTACTCCTTGGCTGTCCTGAGAACTCTCTCCTGGAACGACCGCAGACTCGGGTCTATTTCGATCAGGTGGTCGAGTTTGGAATCCGCGACGGCCTCGGCCGCCTTCAGGCCATGACCCGTCACGTAGGCCACGACCACCTCCTCGCCGCTCCAGCGGCCGGATCGTGCCAGCTTGGCCAGAACGCCGATGGTCACGCCGCCGGCCGGTTCCGTGAAGATGCCCTCCGTCCGAGCCAGAAGCCTGATCGCGTCAACTATCTCAGGCTCGCTCACAGCTTCCACGACGCCGCCGGTCTCGGCCGCGATGCGGACCACGTCGCCGCCGTCCGAGGGATTGCCGATGGCGATTGAGCGAGCGATCGTGTCAGGCCGGACTGGCTGAACCCGCTGGCTGCCTGCCCGCCAGGCGTTGTAGACGGGCGCGCAGCCCAGCGCCTGCGCGCCGGTCAGCCGCGGCAGAGCGGCCGGCTCGGGGGCCAGGCCGAGATCGATCAGCTCACCGACAGCGCGGCGATGGCGAACGAACTGGCACCCGCTGGCGATGGGGATCACTATCTCGTCCGGCAGCCGCCAGCCAAGCTGTTCGGCGGTCTCATAGGTCAGCGTCTTCGAGCCCTCGGCGTAGAAGGGCCGCAGGTTCAAGTTGCAGAACCCCCAGGGCAGGTCCTCCAGCAGCTGGCTGCAGAGCCGGTTCACCTGGTCGTAGTTCCCCCGCACCGCCACCAGATGGGGCTGGAAAACGCTTGTCGCGGTCACCTTCCCGGCCTCCAAGTCGTCGGGGATGAAGACGTAGCAGTCCATTCCTGCCCGAGCGGAGTAGGCGGCCACCGAGTTGGCGAGGTTTCCGGTGGAGGCGCAGCCGAAAGTTTGGAATCCGTGCGCTCGACCCCAGGAGATTGCGACCGAAACCACCCGATCCTTGAAGGAGTTGGTCGGGTTCATGCTGTCGTTCTTGAGGTAGAGGTTGCGCAGCCCAAGCTCCGCGCCGAGCCGATCCGCCTTGATCAGCGGCGTCAACCCCTCACCCAGAGAGACGATCGGCGCGTCGTCCGGCAGCGGCAGCAGGTCGCGATACCGCCACATGCTGGTCGGCCCCGCCTCGATGCTCGCCCGGCTGACCCGCCGGCTGATCTCCGCGTAGTCGTAGGCGACGTCAAGTGGTCCGAAACAGGCCGGGCAGACATGCGTGGCCTGCGTCTCGTACTCCTGCCCGCAGGCCCGACAGCGCAGGCCGAGCACCCGGCGCGACACGGTGACCGGCGCGCCAGCACCGATCGACGTCTGCATGCACGAAGTCTATCCGGGCGGCGCCGGCTGCGGCCAGACCGCCGGCAAGGATGCACTGGTGCCAGATACTTAGGTAGACTAACTAACGTGTCGACGCCCATCACTGAGGCAGCCACCGTTCTCGAGCTGGCCGGCCGTGTGCGCACTGTGGTGACGCGGCTCAATCGCCGCCTTCGACGCGAAGCGGAGGGAGGACTCAGCCCCACTGCGAGCTTGGCGCTGGCCAGCCTGCGCAGCCATGGACCCCTGTCACTCGGTGAGCTGGCGGCCGAGGAGGGAGTGAAGCCGCCCACTATGACCGCGACAGTCCAGGCTCTGGAGGAGCTCGGCTACGTTAGCCGTCAGTCGGAGCCGGGTGACCGGCGCGTCAGCCGGATCGCCATCACCACCCGCGGCCGCCATGAGCTGGATCGGCGGCGGCGGCAGAAGACCGCCTACCTGGCCGCTCGGCTGCAGCATTTCGCCTCCAGCGAACTTGCCCAGCTGCAGCGAACGCTGGAACTGCTCGAGAAGCTGCTTGAAGAGGGCCCCCGGTGACGGCGTTGCGCCGCCTTGCAGGGGGCACCTTTGGCTCCCTGGCCGTCCGCAACTACCGCCTGTATTTCTTCGGTCAGGTCGTCTCCGTCAGCGGCAGCTGGATGCAGCGGATCGCCCAATCCTGGCTCGTCCTGCATCTGACCGGGAGCGGCGTCGCGCTCGGCGCTGTCAGCGCCCTCCAGTTCCTGCCTGTTCTGCTCCTTGGAGCTTGGGGCGGCCTCGTGGCGGATCGATTCGACAAGCGCCGCGTCCTCCTCGGCACCCAGGCGGCGATGGGCGTGCTGGCTCTGGGCCTGGCCCTGGCAACGCTGAGTGGGGTGGTCAACGTCGCGATGGTCTACGCCTTCGCTCTGGCCCTGGGCTTCGTCGCCGCCATCGACATGCCGGCCCGGCAGGCGTTCGTGATGGAGATGGTGGGACGCCAGCACATCACCAACGCGGTCAGCCTCAACAGCGCTGTGTTCACCAGCGCCCGGGTGATCGGTCCGGCCCTGGCCGGCGTCCTGATCTCGGCAGCGGGGACCGGCTGGTGCTTCCTGATCAACGCCGCCTCCTTCCTGGCAGTGCTGCTGGCGCTGGCCGCGATGAACCCGTCGGAGCTGCAGCGCTCACTGCCGGCAGCTCGCGGTCGGGGCCAGCTGCGAGCGGGAATCAGCTACGCCTGGCGGAACCGCGAGGTGCGGGCGCTGCTGCTCATCATCGCTTCCGTGGGCACCCTCGCCCTGAACTTCAACGTCATCCTGCCGCTGGTCGCGCGGAACAGCTTCCACGGCGACGCCACGACGTTCGGCCTGCTCTTCTCGACGCTCGGCCTCGGCTCTCTGGCAGGAGCCCTCTTCACCGCCTCCCGGCGGACGATTGGCTGGCCGGGTCTGCTCGGCGCGCTTTTGGTATTCGGTCTCTGCCTGCTCGGTGCGGCTGTGGCGCCGGGCCTGATCTGGGAGCTCCTCGTGCTGGTCCCCCTGGGCGTTGCCTCGCTGGCCTTCCAGGCGACAGCCAACTCCACCCTGCAGCTCAGGGTGGACGCTGCCTTCCGGGGCCGAGTGATGGCCCTTTACGGCGTGGTCTTCGTCGGCAGCACTCCCTTCGGATCGCTCCTCGTGGGCTGGGTGGCGGAGCAGTATGGGCCTCGCTCCGGCTTCGTCCTGGGCGGCGTGAGCGTTCTCCTGACAGGGCTGGTCGCCACCTACTGGTGGCGCCGCGAGCGCCAAAGAGGTGCTGCCAGAGCCAGCGGCGAGACGTGGCGCGGGGAGCTGCGCGACCGGCCGGCGTCCTGATCTCGCGCTGACGTAACCGAAGCAGGAATCTGTCCACCTGTCAGCGCTGTCCCTGGTCAGGCGCTGTGAAAGCGCGCCGCCGCCGCATCCAACTTGACGATGTCCTCGGTGTCCAGCCGCAGATCTCCCGCCGCCGCGTTCTCCTCCAGCTGCGCCACCGAGCTGGCGCCGGGAATGGCTACCACCTGGGGCTGATTCACGAGCCAGGCGAGCGCCACCTGGGAGGCGGTGGCCCCGTGCCGCTCCCCGACTGCCCTGAGCTCCGCCCCGAGAACGGCCAACCGCTGCGGGCGGCGGAACAGCGGGTTCAGGCGGCGGATCCGGCCGCTGGGCCGGCGCTGAGGTCCGTAGCGGCCGGAGAGCGCGCCCTGCGAGAGCGGGCTGTAGGCGATGACAATCCGGTTCTCCCGCTGGGCGAAGGGCACCAGCCCGGCCCGCGGCTCCTGCTGCAGCAAGCTGTAGGAGACCTGGTTGGACAGCACTGGCGAACCGAGCGCCCGATCTGCCCGCTGCCACGCGGCCAGCGAGTAGTTGCTCACCCCGGCGTGACGGATGAGGCCCTGCGCGAGCAGCCGCCCGAGGCCGCCCAGCTGAGCTGAAGCCGGCACCAGTGGGTTGGGGAAGTGCAGCTGGTAGAGGTCGATCTGCTCGACCTGCAGGCGTCGGGCGCTTCCTCGCGCCCGGCGGCGGATGACGAAAGGGACTGGCAGCACCGGAAAGATCTTGGTGGCCAGGAACGCCTGCTCGCGGCGGCCGGCGATAGCCCTGCCGACTATGCGTTCGGAGCGGCCGAGCCCGTAGATCTCGGCGGTGTCGATCAGATTGATGCCGAGGTCCAGCGCCCGATTGACTATCTCGGCGGCCGTCCGCTCGGCATATTCGCCGCCGTACCCCCACTCCCCCGAGCCGAACTGCCAGGTGCCGAGGCCGATGACGGAGATGCGCTCGCCGCCCGCCTCCACATATCTCACTTGCGGTCCTCACTGCGTGTCATCCGCTCAAGTGATACGCAACTGAGCCGGCTGGGTAGAGTCGCCCAGTGCGCAGGGAGGTTTTCAGCGGGCGACTGATAAAGGTGTTCGTGGACGCGAGAGGCAACGAGCTGGTGCTGCATCCGGCTGCTGTGGTCATCGCGGCAGTCGATGCGCAGGGCAGGACGGCCCTGGTCAGAGTGGACCGACCGATGACCGGCGGCACGCTGCTGGAAGCACCCGCCGGGCTGATCGACGCCGGTGAGACGCCGGAGCAGACGGCCCGGCGGGAGCTGCGGGAGGAATGCGGTCTGGAAGCCGGTCGCTGGCACCAGCTGGGTGGTGGCTATTCGAGTCCTGGCTTCTGCGACGAGCGCATCTCTCTCTTCCTGGCGACGGAGCTGGGCAGCGTGGGCGGCGAGGACCCTGACGGGTCTGTCAGAGAGCGGCTCTGGCTGCCTCTGGAGGAGGCCATCGGCGCTGTCGCTGAGAACCTGCCCTGCCAGGCCGCACTTCTACTGGCCGCGCGCCGGCTGAGCCCGAACCGGGGATAATCGCAGGCCAATGCGCATCTTTTCCGGCATCCAGCCGACTGGGGATAAGCACTTCGGAAACTATTCAGGCGGATTCCGCCAGTACGCGGCCACTCAGGCGGAGGGCGAAGCTTTCTTCTGCATCGTCGACCTGCATTCAGTCACAGTCGACTACCACCCGTCGGCCCTGCGGGAGAGCTCGCTCAACCTCGCCGCCATGCTCTTTGCCACCGGGCTCGAACCCGACCGCTCAACCATCTTCGTCCAGAGCCACAACGTCGCCCACGCCGAAGCCGCTTGGCTGCTCTCCGCCGTCGCCAGCTTCGGCGAGCTCCGCCGCATGACCGGATTCAAGGAGAGGGCGGAGCAGCAGACCTTCGTCACAGCCGGCCTGTTCACCTACCCGGTGCTCATGGCCGGCGACATCCTGCTCTACCAGACGGATCTCGTGCCCATCGGCAACGATCAGCGGCAGCATCTGGAGCTGGCCCGCGACATGGCGGTTCGCTTCAACCAACGCTTCGGCGAGACGTTCAAGCTGCCACGGGGACAGTACCCGGCGCAGGGAGCACGGATCATGGACCTCACCAACCCCGAAAAGAAGATGGGCACGACAACAAGTTCGGACATGGGCAAGATCCTGCTCGTCGATCAACCGGATGCGATTCGGAGGAAGGTGATGTCAGCGGTGACCGACGCGGGACGTGACGTACGAAGGGCGGAGGACAAACCTGGCGTGACAAACCTCATCGACATCATGTCGGTGGCTTCCGGGCGCTCACCGGAGTCGATCGAGGCGGAGTATGACGGCCAGGGCTATGGTCGCTTCAAAGCCGCCGTCGCGGAGGCGGTGATCGAGTGCCTCAACCCCATCCGGGAGCGCTACCTCAGGTTGCGCTCCGATCCGCTCGAGCTGGAAAAGTTGCTCAGCCAGGGCGGGGAGAAGGCGCGCGAAGTGTCCGCGCCGACTCTGCAAGCGATGTACGACGCGATGGGTTTCGTACGCCGGAGCGGCTAGACAGCATCCGGCTCAGGAGCCTGCCGCTGCACTCGCAGTCCGGAATCCCCCTCCTCCACTCGCTCGCTGAGGAGCCTGTCGTACACCATCTGCGACCACGACTCCATGGCCAGGTAGTGGATGCGCATCTCCTCCAGCGTGAGCAGCTCACCTGAGAGCTTGTCGGTCTCGCGGATGGCGATCTCCGCCGAGTCCCCGTCGATCAGGAACACAACTCCCAGATGCACTTTCGAGACAGGTGAGGAGTCGTCGTTGAGCAGCCCCAGCAGCTCTGCTTTGAACCTGCCCCGGTACACAACCTCCTCCTCCCATTCCCGGCGCATGCCATCAGCGATCGGATCTCCCCCTGCCAGATCGCTCCGGTTGATGTGACCGCCCACGCCCAGCGAGTACTGCTGGCGGAGGCGCTTCTCAGAGGACGCCTTCAGCCGGCGGGTGAGGAAGTAGTGGTCACCGTGGCGGAACGCGCAGTAAGGGATGATCTGCTGGTAGGTGCTGTCGTCCTCCACCTCGGCCCGGGGTAGGAAGAACGACTGCTCCCGAATCACCCGCTGACACCTCTCCAATCCCTCGCCCACGAAGCCGTGCCAGGCGCCGTCGGGAAAGATCTCAGCCCGCCGTACGCAGAGCACCTCCTCGCGCCGCGCCGCCATCAGAGCTGCGTCCG
This sequence comes from Candidatus Dormiibacter sp., assembly GCF_050999135.1. Lineage (NCBI taxonomy): Bacteria > Bacillati > Candidatus Dormiibacterota > Candidatus Dormibacteria > Candidatus Dormibacterales > Candidatus Dormibacteraceae > Candidatus Dormiibacter > Candidatus Dormiibacter sp. The sequence goes on from NZ_JBPCPN010000035.1 coordinate 11,296, forward strand.
ATCGAGCAAGGCCTCAGTCCTGAGCGGGCTGAGCGGGGTCAGATCGAGCGGCGGAGTATCGCCCAGCAGCATCGCCGCCAGCGATTCGGCCACCGCCGGCGAATGCATGACGCCGTGACCTGAGAAGCCGCACATCGCCCAGATCCCCTCTCGTTCAGTCGATCCCACCAGCGGGTGGTGATCTTTGGTCATCTCGTAGAGGCCCGTCCAGTGGTCCTCCGGCTGCTCGGCTGCAGCCGCCGGGAGGCGGCGCTCAAGCCACTGGCGATGATGCTCCCAGGCGTTCGGATCGCCCGGACCGATGACGAGCAGCCGGCCCTGCCGCTCGCGGCAGTGGTAGCCCGAGCCGGCCTCCAGAAGCACCGGAGTCTGCGGCTTCAACCACTCGAAGGGGCCAACCTGGAAGACGCCCCGCTCGAGCGGCGTCACGCCCAGGTCGACGCCGAGCGACGCTGCCACCTGACGTGACCAGCTGCCGGCGCAGATCACCACCTGCTCCGCGGCCAGGTCCTCCCGGCTGGCATTGGTCTCATAGCGGAAGCTGGCCCCTGCCGCGGTGGCCTCCTCACGGGCGCAGGCCAGCACCTTGGCCGGCAGATAGACGCCGTCCCAGGCGCAGTAGTTCGTCCCGAAGAGGTCGTCAGCGACGACCTCGGGAAAGAGGGTGCGAGGGTCGGGGTGCTGGATGGGGAGTCCGTGCGCGGCCTGCAGCTCGGCGCGCGCTGCCAGCTCAGCCCCGGCCACGGCCGTGTCGGCGAGATACAGGTAACCGACCGAAGCGAACTCGATCCGATCGGCGCGGGCGGCGAAGTAGGGCCGCGACGCCAGCGAGAGGCTGATGTTGAGAGCGCTGCCGTGCTGGACCCGGAAGCCGCCGAGCGCTTTTCCGGTCGAGCCAGTGCCGAAGGGACAGGGATCGACGACCACCACGTCCCGGCGCCCGCCCAGCGCGAGCGCCCGGGCCAGCGCAGCGCCGGCCACTCCGCCGCCCAGGATGGTGATCACTCTGCGACTCTAGCTGTGGGACGCTGGGTCACGACAGGCTGACCCGCTCCAGGTCCTGCCAGAAGTTGGGGTAGGAGATGTCGACGCATTCGGCGCCTTCGATCTCGGTCTCCCCATGGGCCAGCAGCCCGGCGACCGCCAGGGCCATGGCGACCCGGTGGTCGCCGTGGCTGTTCACGCGGGCGCCCCGCAGAGGCGCCGGCCCGGTGATCTCCCAGCCGTCTGGCAGCTCCCGGACATCGGCCCCGAGCCGGTCCAGCCCCTCGGCCATGGCGGCGATGCGGTCCGATTCCTTCACCCGGAGCTCGGCAGCGCCGGCCAGGCGAGAGGTGCCGGGGAGCAGGCTGGCCGCCACCGCCAGCACTGGCAGCTCGTCGATCAGGCAGGCGGCTTCGTTCGGCTGCAGCTGGATCGGGCGCAGCCGCGCAGCCGAGCTGATCTCCATATCACCGAAAGGCTCACCGCTCACCTCCTGCTCAGCGCTGAGAGAAAACGCTGCGCCCACGCGACGGAGGACGTCAAGAAGGGCTGTGCGCGTCGGATTCTGGCCGACACAGCGCAGCCGCAGATCGGCGTCGGGGTGAAAGCTGGCGGCGACCAGCCAGAACGCAGCAGCGGAGAAGTCGCCCGGCACCTCCACATCCCGGGCCTGCAGGCCGTCGAAGGGCCCCTCTATGGCGACCATGCCCGGCGCCACTTCCAGATGTGCGCCGAGGGTTGCCAACATCCGTTCGCTGTGGTCCCGGGAAGGCGCCGGCTCCACTATCTCGGTGCGGCCCTCTGCCGAGAGGCCGGCCAGCAGGAGAGCCGACTTGACCTGAGCGCTGGCGATCGGGCTCGCATACCGGATTCCTCGCACCGGCCGCCCCCCAACCCGAAGCGGAGCGACCTCAGCAGCGGCGCCCATCTGACGCAGGGGTACCAGCACGCGGTCCATCGGCCGGCGCGTGAGTGAGTCGTCGCCGATCAGTGTGCTCGGGAAGGGGCGGCCGGCCAGCAGCCCCGCGAGAAGCCGCATGGTGGTGCCGGAGTTGCCGCAGTCCAGCGGGCCGGCCGCCGGGCGCAGAGCGCCGAGGCCGCGACCCTCCACCCAGCCCTCACCCATCTCCACGCCCAAGGCCCGTAGGCAGCCGGCGGTGCTCGCGACGTCAGCGCCCTGCGACAGGCCCCTGAGTTGGGCGCGGCCGTGGGCGATGGCGTTGAAGATCAGCGCTCGGTGAGAGATCGACTTGTCGCCGGGCAGCCGCAGAGTGCCCGCCAGGCGCCCCGGCGAACACACCCGAACCGTGCTCACCGGCCGCGTTCCGGGTGCTCGGCAGCCCAGCTGTCGCGCAGCCCCTTGGCCGTGGCGAAGTCGTGCAGCAGCTCTTGGTCGCCGGCCTCCACGCGGTGCCGCAGCGTTGCCAGGTTCTGCTCCAGCGCCCGCAGTGTCTCGGCGACCGGCCCCCGGTTGCTGGCGGCGATGTCGGCGTAGAGGCGAGGATCACCGGCGGCGAGGCGGCTCACGTCGCGGAAGCCGGGACCGGCCACCCGCCGCATGTCCTCCCAGTCAGGCGACTCGGCCAGAGCCAGCACATAGGCGGTGGCCAAGAGGAAGGCGCCGTGGCTGATCCCGGCCACCACGCGGTCGTGGCGCTCCGCCGTCAGGAAGATCGGCTGCGCCCCCACCGAGCGGACCAGGTCGGCAACCACTGGTTCGTCCCGGCTCAGCACCCAGGCCGCACCGCCAAAGAGGTCCGCCTGAGCCGCGCTGAGGCCGAACTGCTCGCGGCCGCACAGGGGATGACCGCCCACCAGGTCCAGGCCGGCCTCCCCAGCCCAGGCCAGGACCTGCACCTTGGTGCTGGCGACGTCGGTGACAACTCCCTCGAAACCGGCCAGCGTGGCCATCACCCCCCGCATAGAGGAGATGGGACAGGCCAGCACCAATAGGTCCGCCTGGCGCGGGTCGCCCTCGACGATGAGGCCGCCTTCCAGGGCCGCCCGCTGCGTGGCTGCGTCGGTGTCTTCGCCCAGCACTGTCAAGCCCGGCACTCGCTCTCGGAGAGCCAGGGCCAGGGAGCCGCCCATGAGGCCCAGGCCGATGATTCCGATCCTCATCACCGCCTCATGTTGCCTGCTCGGGCCGCCGCAGCAGCAGCACGGCGACGAGGATCAGCGCTCCGCCCGCGTACTGCAGCGGTCGAAGGTTGATGCCCAGGATCAGATAGGCGGCAGCTGCGGCCACCACAGGTTCGGCGGTGCCGGCGATGGCGGCCTCGGTAGGGGATATGTGATGCAGGCTGGAGATGAAGAGGCCGAACGCAACCAGAGTGCCCGCCAGCACTACGAAGACCATGAGTGCTGCCAGCAGCGGCAGATTGCCCGTTGGCTGCACAGCCCAGGGCGGCGACCAGACCAGCAGCGGCACAGCCCCTATCACGAAGCCCCACGTGGTTGTCGGCCAGGCGCCGATGACGCGGATCAAGGGAACCGAGGCGAGGATGTAAATCGCGGCTGTCACAGCTGAGAGCAGGCCCAGCACCAACCCGAGCGGACTGACTGCCAGGCTGCCTCCCCCGCCGGCCGCCAGGAGCAGTGTGCCGGCCGTCGCTGCCGGCAGGGCAAGTCCGAGCCACAGCGTCAGCCGACTCTGCCCGCGCAGCAGCTGCCAAGTGGCGATCATCGGAATGCTCGTGTACTGCAGGAAGGTGGCGGTCGCGGCGTTCGTCTCATGGATCGCGGCAAAGTACGTGTACTGGACGGCTGCTATGCCCAGCACCCCGTACACAAGCAGCCGCCGCCAATACTGCCGGGGGAAGCGGGGCCTGAACCAGAGCAGGAGCAGCAGCCCCGCGCCGGCCAGCCGCATCATGACCAGCCACTGGGTGCTGATCCCATGGCCGCTCAGCACCACCTGCCCGACCACCCCGTTCAGGCCCCAGAGCCCGGCCCCGGCCACCACGTAGAGGACGCCTCGGAGCTGGTGGCCTGACAGGACCTGCCTGGCTGCGGCTTCGAGCCGCTCAGGCTCGGGACTCGCCACGCTTGCTCGGCGGCCGCCGGGCGGCCGATACTCCCCTACGCAGGCTGGGGCGAGGTGACCGCCTGGAGGCGCTGCAGGTCGGCCATGAGAGCCGTGAAGTTCTCGAAGTCCAGTGATTGGGCCCCATCGGACAGCGCCAGATCCGGCTGCGGATGGACTTCGACAATCAGCCCGCAGGCGCCAGCCGCGATGGCCGCCAGAGACATCGGCCGGACAAGCGCCCAGCGGCCTGTCCCCTGGGAGGGGTCGACCACCACCGGCAGGTGCGAGAGCTGCCGCACCATCGGCACTGCGTTGAGGTCGAGGGTGAAACGGGTTGAGGTCTCGAAGGTCCGAATCCCCCGCTCGCAGAGAACCACCCCTCGATTGCCCTGGCTCAGGATGTACTCAGCGGCCAGCAGCCACTCCTCGATGGTCGATGACATGCCGCGCTTCAAGAGCACCGGCTTGCCCGAACGCCCCACCTCCTGCAGCAGTGTGTAGTTCTGCATGTTGCGGGTGCCCACCTGCAGCATGTCGACATACCGGCAGAGCAGCCCGACGTCCGCCGGGGCCACCACCTCGCTGACGACTGCCAGCCCGGTCTCCTCGCGCGCTGTCGCCAGCATCTTGAGCCCGGCTTCGCCCAGACCTTGAAAGCTGTAGGGAGAGCTGCGGGGCTTGAAGGCGCCGCCCCGGAGGATGCGGGCGCCCCGCGACTTCACGAAGCGAGCAGTGTCGACCAGCATCTCCTCGTTCTCGACAGCGCAGGGGCCGGCCATGATCACAACCTCGGCTCCCCCGACCGGAACCCCGCCCACGTCCACCACCGTGTCACGGGGCAGGAACTCGCGGCTGGCCAGCTTGAAGGGCTTGGAGATCTGCAGGATCTCCTGGATTCCCGGCAGGTGCGAGAAGGATTCCCGGTAGGCGTAGGCATTAGACCCGACCACAGCGACGACTGATCGGTCCTCGCCCCGCGTGACCTCCGGCTGCAGGCCCAGCTCCACCACGCGTTCGACGACTGCCTCGAGGTGGGCCTGGCTGGCTTGATGGGACATGACGATGATCACTCGGCGTTTCCTTCTCTCTGCGACCTATATCGGTCGAGCTCCCGCTTGATTGCCTGGGCCCCCCGGAGATACACGTGCCTGAACTCGCGCTGGCGCCTGTCAGTGTTGTACAGGAGGACCACCCGGATGCAGCGGGGCACCGATCGCGCGTTGCTCGGCGGCACTGCCAGCTCCCGACCGCAGAGCAGGGGGACGTCGACCCAGCCCAAACGCCGGGCGCCGACCGCCGGGAACTCCGCGTCCAGGTCGGGAGTGGTGGTGAAGTAGGCGAACGCGATCTCCTCCGGATCGATCTGGTTGACCGCGGTCAGCTGCTCGAGCAGCTCCTGACTGACCCTGGCGATCGCCTCCGGCTCGTTCGCTTCAGCGGTTGTGGCGCCCCGGATTCCCCTCACCGGCAAGCTTGGAGCAGCTCCTCGGCCAGCGTCAGCGGCTCCTCGCCGGCGTGGATGCGGGCCAGCAGGGCGCTCGCCACGACTGCCGCGTCGGCCTTGCCGCGCAGGCGGCGCAGGTGGACAGGCGTCGCGATGCCGAACCCGGCAGCGACAGGCAGAGTCGTGGCGGCCAGGAGTCTGAGCAGCAGGCCCTCCAACCCCGGGTCCAGCTCCGCGCGCGGGCCCGTGACGCCGGCCAGCGTGACGCAGTAGACGAAACCCGAGCTCTGCTGCACGATGTTCCTGATGCGAGCGTCCGGACTGGTCGGCGCGACCAGGAAGATGGTGTCCAGGCCGGCGGCCCGGAGCGGATCCGCCAGTGGCTCGGACTCTTCCGCCGGCAGGTCCGGGATGATGACGCCGGCGATCCCGGCCCGGGCGGCGTCGGTCGCGAAGCGCTGGGCGCCGTGGCTCAGGATGGGGTTCACATAGGTCATGAGAACGACCGGAGCGCCCTCCTCGGCGATCGCTGCGGCAATGCTGATGGAATCGGCCAGCGTGGTGCCCACCTCCAGGGCCGCCTGGCCTGCCCGCTGGACGACAGGACCGTCGGCGAGCGGGTCGCTGTAGGGCACGCCCACCTCGATGGCGGCGGCGCCGGCGCGGGCATAGGCACGGCCGTGCTCGATGGAGCGGGACCGGTCTGGGTAGCCGGCCATCGTGTAGGGGATCAGCGCCAGCTCGTCTCCTGGCCTGTGCAGCGTCAGCTCCAGCCGGCTTCCCTGTGCCCTTGCCTCAGTGCTGGTCATCGAACTCCTCCACCGAGTCCAGGTCCTTGTCGCCGCGACCGCTGAGGCAGATGAGAATCCGCCCGGAGGGCCCCAGTTCTTCGGCGAAACCGCGGGCTCGGGCCAGGGCGTGGGACGGCTCCAGAGCGGGAATGATCCCCTCCAGGCGGGTGCAGAGCTTGAAGGCCGCCACCGCCTCGGCGTCGGTCACGGCTGTGTACTCGACGCGCTCCAGGTCGCGCAGGAACGCATGCTCAGGCCCCACGCCCGGATAGTCAAGCCCGGCGGAGATGGAGTGGGTGGGTTTCACCTGACCGTCCTCCGTCTGGAGGACGTAGGAATAGCTGCCGTGGAGCACGCCCGGCCGGCCCCCGGTGAGCGAGGCGGCGTGCAGTCCGGTCTCCACCCCCCGACCCGCCGCTTCCACGCCGACCAGGCGGACGTCCTGATCGCCGACGAACGCGGTGAACATGCCTATCGCGTTGGAGCCACCACCGACGCAGGCAATGACTATGTCCGGCAGCCGACCTTCCGCAGCCAGGTACTGATCGCGGGCCTCGTCGCCGATCACGCGCTGCAGCTCGCGAACCAGCTCGGGATAAGGATGCGGCCCGACCGCCGAGCCGATCACATAGTGCGTGCTGGCGACGTTGGCGACCCAGTCCCGGATCGCTTCCGACGTCGCGTCCTTCAGCGTGCCGGTGCCCAGCGTCACCTCGCGCACTTCGGCGCCGAGCAGGCGCATCCGCCGCACGTTGACCGACTGTCGCCGCATGTCCTCCCGGCCCATGAAGACGACGCACTCCAAGCCGAAGCGGGCGCAGGCGGTCGCCGCCGCGACCCCGTGCTGGCCGGCGCCTGTCTCGGCGATGATCCGCGCCTTGCCCATGCGCCGAGCCAGCATTACCTGGCCCAAGGCGTTGTTGAGCTTGTGCGCGCCGGTGTGGCAGAGGTCCTCGCGCTTCAGGTGCAGGCGCGCGCCGCCGAACTCCTCGCTCAGCCTGTCGGCGGAGTAGAGAGGCGTCGGGCGGCCGATGAACGCGTGCTGCTGCGCGCGGAGTTCCAGCTGGAAGGCCGCGTCGGACCACGCCTCCACCCAGGCCGACTCCAGCTCGGCCAGCGCTGCCATGAGTGTTTCCGGCACATACTGACCGCCGTAGGGACCGAACCTACCTGTCTGCGTCGGCATCCCGTACAGCTTGCATGAAAGCTCGCACCAGCTCGGGGTTCTTGTGGCGGACCTCACGCTCGACGCCGCTGGAGACGTCCACCCCGTAGGGCCGCAGCCGGCGCACAGCTCCGCCAACGTTGTGCGGCGTGAGGCCACCGGCAACGAAGGCGCGTCGCCGTCCGATCAGCTCCCGGCCGGCCGCCCAATCCCAGGCTTCGCCGCTGCCGCCGCGACCGTCGGCGGTCCAGGAGTCGAGGAGGAGCGGATCAGGCCAGTCGCCGGGGTCAGGCACGTCGCCCGCTCTAACCTTGAGCGCCTTCATCACCGGCCGGGGAGCTGCGAAGCCGGGCGGCTCCGACCCGTGCAGCTGGATCAGGTCCAATCCCACCACCTGGCTGATCTCACGCACGAGGTCCTCGCTGGGGTCGATGAAAACCCCAACCAGCTGCGGCCTGTCGCTGGGCAATGCGCTCACGATTTCGGCTGCCGCTTCAGCACTCAGCCGCCGCCGGCTGGGACAGAAGTGGAAGCCCAGGAGATCCGCGCCCAGGGCGGTTGCCGCCAGCGCGTCCTCGGCGGAGCAGATGCCGCAGATCTTGACCAGCGTCACAGCTGGAAGCGGTTGTCCCGGATGAGCGGCACCTCTTTGCCGCCGCGCTCCAGCCCGAAGACTTGGACCTCGGGGCCGCCGATCATGAAGTCGGTGTGGATGCTGGAGCGGGAGAGCGCCGCCTCCCACTCGGCTTCCGGCACCAGGTCCGGGAAGCCAGAGCCGAAGGCGATGTGACAGGCAGCGTTCTCGTCATAGAGCGTGCTCCAGAAGAGTCGACCGACCTGCCCAACTCGCGACTCGCTGTCCACGAGCGCCACCTCGCCCAGCCGGGAGGCGTCGGCATCGAGGCTCATCCGCTGCTGGACCAGCTCCGCGCCACGATCAGCCGTGACCTCCACGGCCTTACCGCCCTCGAAGCGGAGGCAGAGCGCCTCGATCAGCGAGCCATCCAGCACCAGCGGCTGAGTGGCGGTCACCACGCCCTGCGTCAGTCGCTTGTCAGGGCAGGTGAACACCTCCTCGGTGGGCAGGTTGGGTATGAAGTCCAGGCCCCAGCTGGTCTGGCCGCCGCCGCCCAGCCAGCGGGAACCCGGTGTGAGGCCGACGAAGAGATCGGTGCCGGGACCCGTGAAGCGAATGCCCTCAAACGCTCTCTCACTTAGCTGCCGAGCGCGCTCCGCGAGTCGGGCCGAGTGCTCACGCCAGGCCGCGATGGGATCCTCGGCGTCCAATCGAACTGTCCGAGCGAGCACCCGCCACAGTTCCTCCACGTCAGGACGGCCCAGCACTCGCTCCGCCCAGCTTCGCGTTGCGCAGCCGGCCACCAGCCAGTTGCAGAGGCGTTCTTCCAGGGTCAGCCGTTTGCTCAACCGCCCCCGCTCGATCATCTGGGCCCGGCCGGCCCGAACCGGGTCAGCTCCCGCCAAGACGCAAGGCGAGCCGTCGTCGACGAGCTGGATCAGCGCGCCCCGGCGGCGACCAAGGTCTTCCAGGGTGGCCAGCCAGCCGGCCGGCGAGTGGCCCAGCGCGTCCTCGGGGGCCAGGTCGATAAGCGCTCGGCGGAGGTGCTGGTCTCCATAGGCGACCTCGACCCAGCGTGCACCCTGGCGGTAGGCCTGCCGCGTTAGTTCGCGCGCCAGCTCCACGTGCTCTACCTCGGCCGTGAGGAGCACGTCCTGCCCCGGCTGCAGGTTCACGCCGACCTGCAGCAACAGGTCGGCATAGCGCTCGACGAGGTGACCTGTCGATTCTGGCGTCATAGCGGCTGAGTCTGCAGGATGCACTACAGAGCAGTTCAGACGCGCAGCTCGCCCAGCTTCTCAGCCGGATCCGCAGCCCGCATGAGCGCCTCGCCGACGAGGATGGCGTCCACTCCGGCCTCCAGCATCCGGCGCGCCGCCGCCGCATCGTGGATGCCGCTCTCGGCCACCAGCACCACCGACTCCGGGACCAGCGGCCGGAGCCGCTCGCTGAGGCCCAGGTCGACCTGGAAGGTCATCAGATCGCGATGATTCACGCCGACCAGGGCAGCACCGGCGCTGAGCGCCGTCTCCACCTCGGCCTCGGAGTGCACCTCGACCAGGGCCTGCAGCCCCAGCCCGCGAGAGGCCGCCAGGAGTTCGCCCAGCCGGAGCGGAGCCAAGGCGGCGACGATGAGCAGCACGGCGTCGGCCCCCTGCGCCCGCGCTTCGAGCAGTTGGTGCTCGCTCACGACGAAGTCCTTGCGCAGGATCGGCACGGTGACTTCGCGCCGAACCTCCGCCAGGTGCTCGGGGCTGCCGCCGAAGCTGGTCTCCTGGCAGAGCACGGAGATGGCCGCCGCGCCGGCGGCCTGGTAGGCAGCTGCCAAGCGGCCCGGCCGGTAGTCCGGGGCCAGCACGCCAAGGAGAGGCGTGCGCGCCTTGCATTCGGCGATGACGCGCAGCCGTCCACCCCTGAGCGCAGCGGCCAGATCCAGGGCGCTGGGCTGCGCGGCGGCCTTCGCCGCCAGGACAGCTTCCGGCTCCCGCGCCCGGCGTCGGGCAACTTCAACCTCCGCCTCGGCGACCAGCCGCCGAAGCAGGTCCGGCGTGGTGGCCGGTAGGACTGAGCTGCGGCTGCTCAAACGGCGGCCAGCGTTTGCGAGGTCCGCGCCCAACCGTCCAGGACCGCTGCGGCGCGACCGCTGTCGATGGCTTCAGCCGCCAGGCCCAGGCCCTCCTTCCACCCCTGGCTCAAGCCGGCGGCGCGCAGCGCGGCGCTGGAGTTGAGCAGGAGGATGTCCCGCTTGGGGCCCTTCGCCCCGGCCAGCAGTTCGCGGGCGATGCGGGCGTTCACCTCGGCTGTGCCACCGCGCAGGTCCTCCTTATCCGCCGGAGCCAGGTTCAGCTCGCGGGGGTCCAGCTGGTACTCGCGCCGGTCCCCTTCGATCATCTCGATCACCAGCGAAGGGCCGGCGGTGCTCAGCTCGTCCAGGCCCTCGCCCTGGAAGACGAGCGCGCGCCGGCTGCCGACCCGACCGAGCACGTCGGCCATCCGGCGGCCCAGCTCGGCCTCCGGCACACCGAGGGCCAGCAGACCGGCACCTGCCGGGTTGCAGAGCGGCCCCAGGATGTTGAACACCGTCCTCACCCCGAGCTCGCGCCTGGGCACGCCTGCGAAGCGGAACGAGGGATGGAAGAGCGGTGCGAAGAGAAAGCCGATACCAGCCTCCTCAACGCAGCGCGCCACACCGTCGGGCTTCAGGTCGATGCGAACCTCCAGCGCCTCCAGAACGTCAGCGCTGCCGCAGAGTGAAGAAGCAGCTCGGTTCCCGTGCTTGGCCACCCTGGCGCCGCAGGCGGCGGCCACTATCGCCGAGAGGGTGGAGATGTTGAAGCTGCCTGATCCGTCGCCCCCGGTTCCCACCACATCCAGCAGCGAGGCGGGATCCGGAATCTCGATCGGGGTCGCCAGCCGGCGAGCCGTTCGGGCCAGGCCGGTGATCTCCTCCACCGTCTCGCCCTTCACCCGCAGCGCCATCAGGAAGCCCGCGATCTGACTGGGGGCTGCCTCGTCCCGCATGATCTGCTCCATCGCCTGCGCCGCATCCGCCTCGCTCAGGTCCTGGCCGCGGGCCAATTGCGAGAGGTACTCGATCACGCCAGCGCCAGGAAGTTCGCCAGCAGCCGGGAACCATCGGGGGTGAGGATCGACTCGGGATGAAACTGCACGCCAAAGCTCGGATGCCGGCGGTGGGCGAGACCCATGATCACGCCGTCAGGATCCCAGGCGGTCGGCTCGAGCTCGACGGGCAGGCTGGCCTCTTCGACTATCAGCGAATGGTAGCGGGTCGCCTGCAGCGGATCCGGGAGGTTGCGAAAGACGTCTGAGCCGCGGTGGCTGACCAGCGAGGTCTTGCCGTGAACCGGAGTATGGCTGACGACGCGACCGCCAAAGGCTGCCGCCAGGGCCTGATGGCCCAGGCAGACGCCGAGAATGGGCATGCTGCCGCTGAGTCGGCGGATGGCTGCCAGGCAGATGCCTGCGCACTCAGGCCGGCCTGGGCCCGGCGAGATGACCAGCGCGTCGAACGCCGCCAGGGCCTCGGGTTCGACCACATCGTTCCGGAACACCATGGTCTCGCAGTCCAAACCGGCCAGCTGCTGAACCAGGTTGTAGGTGAAGCTGTCGTAGTTGTCCAAGACGGCGACGCGCTTCATGGCATCGCCTCCGCCCGCTCGACGGCCGCGAACATTGCGCCCGCCTTGTCCAGCGTCTCCTGGTGCTCGCGAGGGGGTTCGGAATCGGCCACTATGCCGGCGCCCGACTGGACGTAGGCGATGCCGTCAGCTATGACTATCGAGCGCAGGGTGATGGCGAGATCCAGGTTGCCGCCGAAGCCGACGTAGCCAAGCGCGCCGCCGTAAGGTCCGCGCCGTTCCGGCTCCAGTTCGGCGATGATCTCCATCGCCCGAATCTTGGGCGCCCCCGAGAGCGTGCCGGCCGGGAAGGTGGCGCGAACAGCGGCCAGCGAATCCTGGCCGCGCGCCAGGCGGCCGGTCACAGTGGAGCTGATGTGCATGACGTGGGAGTAACGCTCGACCTCCATCAAACGGGGGACCCGCACGCTGCCCGGCGCGGCCACCCGGCCCACATCGTTGCGGCCCAGGTCGACCAGCATCACGTGCTCCGCCCGCTCCTTTTGGTCGGTCAGCAGCTCCCGCTCCAGCGCCTCGTCATGGGCGGGGTCCAGGTCCCGCCGCCGGGTGCCGGCCAGCGGGCGAGTGGTGATCTCCCCCGCCTCCACCCGCACCAAGACCTCAGGCGAGGTGCCGACTATGTGGCGGCCGCCGCCGAAGGCGACGAAGAACATGTAGGGCGATGGATTTACCCCGCGAAGGCAGCGGTAGACGTCAAAGGGCCGCGCGGCCAGCGGCTTCCGAAAGCGCTGGGACAGCACCACCTGAAAAGCGTCGCCGGCCAGGATGTGGACTCGGGCGGCTTCCACCATCCGCTCGTAGCGCTCCTGCCCTAGGTTGGATGTCCACGCGTCGTCTTGAGCCGCCGGCTTGGCGGGCGGCGTTGGCGGCTCGGCCGCCAGCTTCGCCTCCATCTCGTCCAGGCGGCGCTCAGCGGCGGAGCGGTCCTCCCGGTCGGGCCGATGGAGGGTGATGAGGCGGAGCCGCTGCAGGACGTGATCGAACACCGCCAGGCTCTCAGCCCGCAGGAAGGCGCTCTCAGGCAGCGGCGGTCCGGGGCCTGCCGCCTGGGGCAATCGCTCGAAGTGGCGGGCGCTCTCCCAGCCCAGGTAGCCGACGGCGCCGCCCAGAAAGCGAGGCATGCCGGCGGCGTCAACCACCTGCTCGCAGGCGACCTGGCGCAGGGCAGGAAGTGGATCTCCCTCCCCCAGCTCCAGAGGAACCGGCTGGTGGCCGATGAAGGAGTAGCGCGCCAGCCGCTCACCGCCCTCCACGCTCTCCAGCAGAAAGCCCGGCGCATCGGGCGCGCAGAGCAGGGCGTAGGCACGAACCGGAGTGAGCATGTCCGCCAGCAGGTCACGGTGCACAGGCACCAGTGGCGTTCGTGCTGGCAGCGGGCGCGCAGACTCCGCCGAGGCAGGGATAAGGCTCATCTCGTCACTAGAACTGGTCTAACGCTGGTCTCGTCTAATCTCGGCTGAGCATGTCTCAGCCCGGCACCGAGTCTATCAGGACGGTTGACTACCACACGGCGGGGGAGCCGTTCCGCATAGTCACCTCCGGCGTATCGCCGCCGCGCGGAGAAACCATGCTGGCCAAGCGGGCTTGGGCCGAGGAGCATCTTGACAGGACGCGGCGGATGCTGGTGCAGGAGCCTCGGGGCCATGCCGACATGTACGGCTGTTTTCTGACCGCCCCAGTGGATGCGGGAGCCGATTTGGGCGTGCTCTTCTTTCACAACGCGGGCTTCTCCACGGCCTGCGGTCACGGCACCATCGCGCTCGTCACCTGGGCGTTGGAAAGCGGCAGGGTCTTTCGGCCGGACGGATGTTCAGCTGCCAGAGTGCTGGTCGACGTGCCCTCCGGCCGGCTTCCCACCTGGGCCAGCCTGGAAGGGGGCGATGTGACCTCCGTTCGCTTCCGCAACGTGCCCTCGTTCGTGCTCCAGAGATCGGTGCCGGTGGTGGGCATGAAGGTGGACATCGCCTACGGCGGCGCCTTCTACGCGATCGCGCCGGCGCCAGTCGCCATCACCGCCCAGAATCTGGACCGGCTGGTCACCGCCGGTCGGGAGGTGAAGGCCGCGCTCAACGCTCGGGGTGGCATCTTCCACCCGCTGGAGCCGGCGCTGCGCGACATCTACGGCGTGATCTGGACTCAGGACGACCGCAATGTGACGATCTTCGCCAACGGTGAGGTGGATCGCTCACCCTGTGGCAGCGGCACCTCGGCCCGCTTAGCGCTTCTACACGCGACCGGTGAATTGGGCTTGGGCGACGTTCTCAAGCACCGCTCCATCGTCAACTCCGAGTTCACCGGCCGGATCGTCGAGGAGACCCAGGTGGCGCACCTGCCGGCTGTGGTCACCGACATCGAGGGCAGCGCGCACCTGACCGGCCGCCACGAGTTCTTCCTGGAACCAACCGACCCCCTCGGACCCGGCTTCCTGCTCCGCTGATCTGGGCAGCTCGCCGCTGCCGACCGGCTCAGGCCTTGCCTTCGGCCTTCATCCGACGTTTCACGTCCCGGGCTTCTGCCATCGACTGGGGGGAGTCGACGTCGGCAATCGTGTGCCAATCGGCGGAGTAGCGCCGCCAGCCCTCCGGCTTCACATCGAACTTCTTGGCCAGGACAGCCACAGTGATCTTTGTCTTCTGCTCACCGAAACCGGGCAGTCGAGCGATGCGCTGCGCCAAGGCCTCACCCGAGGCGGCTTCCCGCCAGACTCTGTCCGCCCGGCCGCCGTACTCCTCACTCACCACCTGGCAGAGCTGCTGCACGCGCTTGGCCATGTTGCCCGGGAAACGGTGGAGCGCCGGCCGCTCACGGAAGACATCGGCCAGCCGGTCAGGGTCCATCCGCGCAATCCGCTCTGCCTCGAGGTGGCCGAGCCGTTTCCGCAGCTCGTAGGGACCTGAGAAGGCCTTCTCCATCTTCACCTGCTGATCCAGCACCAGCCCGATCAGGAGGGCGAGAGGGTCTGACTCCAGCAATCGATCGGCTTCCGGGTGGCCGGTCCAGGTGATGCTCATGGGAGAATCATCGCGCATGACCAAGCAGGAACTCGCCTGGCTCACAGCCACTGAGATCCGCAGCCTCCTGGCAGCAGGCGAGATCCAGTCAGGCGATGTCGTCGCTGCCCACCTGGAGCGCATTGCCGGCCTCAATCCCGCGCTCGCGGCCTACGTTCACGTCGATCCACTGGCCGCCTCGGGCGCCGGTCTCCTCGCGGGCACCAGCGTGGCAGTCAAGGACACCCAACCGGTGACCGGAATGCCATGGACGCATGGCTCGCCCCGCTATAGCGCTCGGGTGGCCGATCACGACGCCATCGCGGTCAGCCGCCTCCGCCGTCAGGGGGCGGCCATCCTGGGCAAGAGCAATCTGCCCGAGCTGGCAGCGGCAGTGGGCACCACCAACCCGCTCTTCCCTCCCGCCCACAACCCCTGGCGGCACGGGATCACGCCGGGTGGCTCCAGCGGCGGCAGCGGCGCCGCCGTGGCTGCCGGCCTCTGCACCTTTGCCACGGGCGACGACATGGGCGGCTCAATCCGCATTCCCTCCGCCTGCTGCGGGGTGGTGGGCCTCCGGCCCTCTCGCGGGCTCGTGGCGGACGAGCAGCCGGATCCGACAGGGCTCTCGGTCCAGGGCCCTCTGGCCCGCTCGGTGGCCGACCTGCGCCTGGTGCTGGCCTTTTTGGCCGCCCCACAGGTGCCACCGAATGCAGCTTCCCGCCCACTGCGCATAGGCGTCGTCCGCCAGAGCAGCCGGCCGATCGCGCCGGAATGCGCCGCCGCCTGCAACCGGGCGGCGCTGGCGCTCAGCGGGCTCGGCCACGAGCTGGGCGAAGTGGATTGGGACCCCGAAACGTTCGCGAGGGCCTATCAGGTGGTCCGCCCCGCCTCTGTCGCCAGCCAGCCCGGCGACCCCTCCGAATACGGCGAATCCGCGGGCAGGCTGATCGCCGCCGGCCGGCGGCTGGCGCTGACCGACTACCTATCTGCACTTGAGTCAGGCCTGGCGGCCGGCGCCGCGCTGCGAGAACAGTTGACGCGCTGGGATGCGATCCTCAGTCCCACCCTCGGCAGGCTGCCCATGGCGATCGAAGCAGTCCCCACCTTTCTCTCGGCTGAGTGGAGCGAGTACACCCAGTTCGTGCTGCCTGTCAGCTTCGCCGGGCTGCCGGCCGTGTCGGTGCCGGCCGGCTTCGCCGACGGCCTTCCGGTGGGTGTGCAGCTGATCGGCGGTTTCGGCCAGGACTGGGCGCTGCTGGACCTGGCCCAAAGCCTGGAGGCAGAGGACGGGTTCGGCTTCGTCCGCCCGCCAGACATCGGCTGACAGCACGTGACTTCGCGCCTGGCCGGCCTAAGGTCCGCAGGCGCGGTTAACCGATATTGCGTTGTTGATGCCAGACGTCTTAGGTCAGAGGATGGCGCCAGCGGAGGCCGGGGAACCGGGCGTAGTCACGGTCGGTCGTGATCCATTCGCTGCCCGACTCGATGGCCAGCGCCGCGAGGTAGGCGTCCGGCACCAGATTCCCCTTGGCTCCAGCTTCGCGACACAGTCTGGTGAAGATGTCCCAATGCCGGGATCCTGGTTGAACCGGAATGCGGTTGGGTTGGTGGCGAAGCTGGGCAACGAAGCTAAGGGCAGAGTCCACCGGAGTGGGCCTGCCAAAGATGCGGGGATGGGTCACAACCCGGACGAAACCGCTCAAGACAAGATCGGACAGGCCGTATGCCTGGTCGGAGTTGACCAGCGCGTGAAGCCAATTCCGGAACCGTGAGTGATCCGCTGTATCTTCCCGAAAGGCGTAGACGAGAACGTTCACGTCAGGGAGCAGCATCGTCCATGAGATCCAACAGCGCAGCGGTGCTGTCCAGGTCAACTTTGGGGAGAGCTCCATTGCCCTTGAAGGTGGGAAGGTCAACCCGCTTCCTGAGCACATCCGTGGGCCGTCCGAACGCCGCGCGAAGTGCATCCTCAATCACCGCCGTCAGGGTGCGACCGGACCGGGCCGCTTCGGCTTTGGCCTGGGCGAGCAGATTGTCATCCAGCCGGATCGTGGTTCTCACGCATCGAAGCATCTCATGCTGACATCAATATGTCAAGCTCGGTTTTCAGTCCTTGAAGTGTGGCGGCTGAGCGACTCCTGGGAGCGCCGGAACTGAGATGGGGCCGCCCCTTGGTGCCTTCCCGACTGCGGTGCTCTCGCGTACCAGCCGATGCGACAGGACAGGGAGTTAGGATCCCCGCATGATCAAGGGACTTCACGCAATCATCTACAGCGCAGACGCTGAGGCGGACCGCGTCTTCTTTCGGGACGTGCTGGGCTGGCCCTTCGTGGACGCGGGCGATGGCTGGCTCATCTTCGCAGCGCCGCCGGCGGAGCTGGCCCTGCACCCGGTGGAGGGTTCCCAGCGCCACGAGTTCTACGTGATGTGCGACGACGTCAAGGCAACCGTCGACGAACTCGAGCGCAAGGGTGTGGAGCTTGCCCGCCCCGTCAGCGACCAGGGCTTCGGGCTCATCGCCTACTTGAGGCTGCCCGGCGGCAGCGAGCTGGGAATCTACGAGCCCCGGCACCCGTCTCCGCCTGCATTCTGAGACCCTAGCGCGTCCGATCCCCGAGTTAGTCGAGACACCGAGGCCTTCTCAGACGTAGACGACGGCGCCATTCTTCGGGTTATCCAAACCCCCGTCAGCCTTTGAACGACGACTGCCGCGACTGCTCCGTAGAGGAGGTAGAGGACCCAACTCAGACCAGTCGCGCCCTCGGGCTGCACTCGGATGAACCCGAGTGCCCCCGCCAAATGAAACCATGGGTCATAGATGGGACCCCTACCGCTCGCATGAATAGACAGATGCCTACGAGCACACATGCCGTGCCAAGCAAACGCTCGGCTGTGATCAATGTCGAGCAGGGTCGTCTTGCCGATTCCAGACCGTCCTACGAATGACACAGATCCGCCGGATTCGATCTGGAGTGAGACACCGTCCAGGGCTCGAATCACGCCCGTGCCCTGGCGGTAATGCTTTGTCAGATCGATCAATTCAATGTTTGCCATCAGGCTTTCCTTTGGTCGTAAACGCCCGGCGAGATCGTTGGGAGGCTCAATGGCCGCGAGCTTGCATAGATCTCTTACTGCTGCGACTATCTGATTGGCCCGACCTTCGACGTTATGCACCTCGAGTGCATCCCCCGGCCGGTAGCGGCTCTTGAGTCGCGGCTTCGGCAGCTCGGCCAGCTGATTCGCTGGCGTCTGCAGGTTGAGACGCAGTGCATTGACACCCTCCAGGCCAAGAATCTCGTTAAGCGCTTTCCACTTCTCACCCTTCGACCTGTTTAAGAGTCCGACATGCGCTGCCATCTGGGCGCCTTGAGCGACAGTTGGCCGGAGAAGAGACAAGGGGGGCGAGACTGGTGATGTCGGGTAATCTACTGTTGGGTATTCCTCCGTCGGTGGGCGAGCGCGGCCAAGGCGAGAAGCCCGCCTCGTGCGGCTCCTCTGTCGGGCAGCTCTGCTCTTAAGGTGCGACCCGCGCACATGGTCATCGAAACCGCCTAAAGAAATCCCGGATGTCCCCGACCAAGAGATCCGGCTGCTCCATGGCCGCGAAGTGACCACCTCGGTCGAACTCCGACCAATGGACGATCGTGTGCTCGCGCTCGACCAGGCGGCGGATCGAGAAGTCGTCGGGAAACACGGCAACACCTCTCTGAACTACACCGCTCCCTTGGGATCCGGTGACTCCGCTGGTCGCGGCAGCGTGCAGCCCACCAAGCGGGTAGTCGCGCAGCTCGCTCGCCGAGACTCGACCGAGGAGCGGCGACTCCGCGGTGGCAGCAAGAAGAAGACACGCGAGCGCTAGTTATCGAATACGTTGAAGTTCGTCAGAAAACCAATCGGAGCAGAGCTCCTCGATGATCGGGAGGTTGTCCGAGCTTCTGGGGGGTAAGCACTCTCGAAGAGCGCCATGGAGCTATCGCCAGAGCGTGCTCCCGCCGGCAGGCGAGGAGACGTGACGACCGGTGGGATGTCGTGCCTCGAGCACTGCTCGATTGGTATGACCGGAGAGACCCTAGCGCGCTCGCTCCACGCTTCCAGTGGTGCCGGCGCGCTGGCCGGCCAGGTAGCTTGACATCCGCTCCAGGCCCAACCGGAGGTCTTCTTCGCCCTGCGTGTAGGCGAGGCGGATGAACCCCTTCCCAGCCGGGCCGAAGGCCGTCCCGGGCAGTATCGCCACCCCCGCTTCTTCCAGCAGGGCCGCCGCCAGGTCGCGCTCGTCCAGTCCGGTTCCTTCGATGTTGGGAAAGGCGTAGAAGGCACCCTCCGGTCGCTGGCAGCGCACACCCGGCATGTCGTTCAGACCGTCCACCACAATGTCCCGACGGCGGCGGAACTCTCCCACCATTCGCCTCACCGACTGCTCGGACTGCGGCGAATCGAAGGCTTCGATCGCCGCCATCTGGGTGAACGCGGCGGCGCAGGACGACGTGTTGATCATCAGCCGTTCCATCTGCACAGCCAGCTCCTGAGGCGCGACGCCGTAGCCGAGCCGCCAGCCGCACATGGCGTACGCCTTGGACATGCCGTCCATCAGGACTGTGCGCTCCTTCATCCCCGGCTCGGCCAGGATCGAGGCGTGCTCGAAGCCGTAGGTGATCTGCGAGTAGATCTCGTCGGCCACCACATAGAGATCGCGCTCGACCGCCAGCCGGCTGACGAACTCCACGTCTTCCTTGGTCAGCACTCCCCCCGTGGGGTTCTGGGGCGTGTTCAGGATGATCATGCGCGTCCGGTCGCTGACCAGCGACGCGAGCTCCTCCGGATCGAGACGGAAGTTGCGCTCCTCGCGGAGCCTGATGGGCACCTGCTTGGCGCCCACGAAGTTGATCAGCGAGGAGTAGACGGGGTATCCGGGATCCGGGTAGATCACCTCGTCGCCCGGCTCGATCAGGGAGAGCAGCACGAAGTGGAGGACGTTCTTGGAGCCGGGCACCAGCACCACCTCGTCAGGCGACACTTCGACGCCCAGCCGGCGGCCGACGAAGGCGGCGACCGAGGCGCGGGCCTCCGGGATGCCGGCGGCCGGCGTGTAGTGCGTCCACCCGTCCTGCAGGGCGGAGACGGCGGCTTCTGTGATGTGGTCGGGTGTGGCGAAGTCAGGCTCCCCGATCTCCAGATGGACTATGTGCTTGCCTTGTGCCTCCAGCTTGCGCGCTTTGGCCAGGACCTCGAAAGCCCCCTCAGTACCCAGCCGCTGCATCCTTTCCGCCAGCTTCATAGCCATGAGTTTTAGTGCACCCCCTTCAAAAGACCGCCGTCCACCCCCAGAGTCTGACCCGTCACGTATCCCGCTTGCAGGGAACAGAGGAAGGCGCACACCGCTCCGTACTCCTCCGGTGTGCCCAGGCGGCCCATCGGGATCGTCTTCTCGACCTCGGGGATGCTGTCGCCGTAGAGCACCTTGGCCCGGTCGGTCATCATCGTCCCCGGCGCCAGGTTGTTGACCGTGACGTTGTCGCCGGCCACCTCCATCGAGAGCGTTTTCGCCATCGCCGTCACGGCCGAGCGGAACGCGTTGGAGAGGACGAGGTTGGGGATCGGCTGCCGCACGGAAGTGGAGGTGACGTTGATAATGCGCCCGCGGCCGCTCCGCTTCAGATGCGGGAGCGCCGCCTCAGTCAGCCGCACAGCGCTCATGAGCGTCAGCTGGTAGCCATTGTCCCAGTTCGCCAGCGGCGTGCTCTGAAAGGTTCCCGCCGGCGGCCCGCCCGCGTTGCAGATCAGGATGTCCAGACCGCCGAGGGCGTCGACCGCCGCCGTCACTGCGCGGGCTGGGTTCTCCGGTTGCGATAGGTCGAGGGCCAGATGGCCGGCAGCGCCCATCTCCCGCTCCACCTGCGCGAGCAGCGCATCATCGCGCGAGACCAGGAAGACGCGGGCGCCCTCCTGCGCCAAAGCGGCCGCACAAGCCTTGCCCAGGCCCTTGCTGGCAGCTGTCACGAGGGCTCGGGCGCCGCTCAAGCCAAGATCCACTATTTCTCCTCCCCAGGTGTTCGCCCGGAAACGCTCATCAACTGACGCCTAGGCCGCCTTGCTGTTCACGTACCAGCTGGCGGCGAACTGGAAACGGTCGACCGGATCGATGGCGGGGTTGATCCGGAAGCCGCGCACCCGCTTGTTCTGCAGGTACGCGTAGTGGGGCTCGAAGAGGAAGACGGCAGGCGCGGCATCCGCCATGAGCTGCTGAAAGTCGTCATACGCCTGCTTTCGGGCTTTTCGGTCCACCCCGGCCCGACCGTCCTCCAGGTCCTTGTCGATGAGTGCCTGGCGCAGCATCAGAGGGCCCGCAAAGTTGACGCCGTCGACAGTGGGGTCCGAGTGCCAGAAGAACGTCTGGTCCGGGTCGGGGCCGTTGTCGATAGCTCCCAGCGCCACCTGGTATTGCTTCGAACGCAGGTCGCTGACCAGCGCCGAGGCGGAGACGGGCTCGATCTCGAGCTGGACGCCCACCGCTTTGTACTGCGCGGCCAGGGCATCGGCGACCTGCCTGTAGGGAAAGCCGTCAGACGTCTTCAGCGTGAGCTTGAGCGGTCGGCCATCCTTCATGCGCAGGTGAGTGGCCGGATCCTTGGGCCAGCCAGCCGCGTCGAGCAGCTTTTCGGCACCCTGCGGATCGTAGTCCAGCCGCTTGGCGGCCGCCGCTGAGTAGCCCCAGTTCGACGGTGGGATGGGCCCGCTGGCCACCTCGGCTCGTCCGTCCAGCTGCTGGCCGACTATCTGCTGCCGGTCGACAGCCTTGGCCAAGCCCTGGCGAAGGGCCGCGGGATCGAGACTGGCGGCCTGGTCCTGGCTCAGGTTGAAGAACATGGCCACGAAAGTGAAGGTCCTGCCTTCATGCAGGGCCAGGTCCGGCCGGTTGGCGAGAGCGCCCAGGTTGGGCGGCTGGAGGGCTCCGGCAGAATCAGCCTCGCCCCGGGCGACGGCATCCAGCGCGTCCCCGAGGCTTGGATAGCCGCGAAACTGGAACTGGTCCAAAAAGGGCGCCGGCTTGGCCTGCGGGTTGCGGCCCAGCGTCACCAGCCGACGGTCTTTGGAGATGGCGTCCACCTTGAACGGCCCTGTGCCGAAGGCTTTCTCGCCGCTGTGGGGATCGCCGGGGATGTCGGCCACCGCCACCTTCTCGAAGACATGTTTGGCGATGATGCCCTGCCGCAGCGCCAGTGGGAACGGAGCGCTGGGAGCCTTCAGGGTGAACCGCACAGCGTTGGGGCCGGCCGGCTCGATCTTGATGTTCTTCCAGTCGGTGCCGCTGGAGACCCTGTAGTCAGGCGACTGCAGGACCGAATACGTGAAGAGCACGTCATCGACGCCGAACGGCTGCCCATCCGCCCAGCGCACACCCCGCTTCAGGTCGACCGTGTAGGTAAGGCGGTCATCGGAGACTGTGAGCTTGGCCGCCAGCAGCGGCACCACCTGCTGATCCTGTCCGATTGTGGTGAGGCCCTGGTAGATCAGGCTGTCGATGTCTCGCGCGTTGTCCTCCTGCTCAAACAGCGGGTTCAGCGTGCGGGCGGTCCCCACCACCGCCTCGCTCACCGAACCCCCCTGCCCAGCGGAGCCCTGCACGTTCACCAGCGATGTGTTGGCCGAACAGCCGGCGACCAAGAGCAGCGACAGGAGCGCCAGCAGCGCTCGCGCCGTCAACCGGTGTGGCTCGAGAACCAGATATTCGCTACGGAGACTAGGAAGAAGGCGAACGTCAGTACCCAGCTCGAGTAGTAGATCTGCCGCTCAAGTCCCCGCCGGGTGCGGTAACCGCCGCCCAGGCCACCGTCACCGCCGCCGATGGTGCCGCCCAATCCGGTCGCTTTGGGAGTCTGGATCAGGATGCCCGCGATGAGGAGCACACCTATCACGACTTCCAGGATCACAAAGGCGTTGCGAATCTTATCCATGGTTGAAGAACCGGGCCAGTTTACCGCCGGCCGGGCACTCGCGAGCGCCGCGACCGGCGGACTGGGCGTCAAGCCTGAGGCGGTTTAGCGGGCGGCGCTCAACCGCTCGTTCACGGCTTGCCAGTTGACAGTGTTCCACCAGGCCGCCACGTAATCCGGCCGGCGGTTCTGATACTTCAGGTAGTAGGCGTGCTCCCAAACGTCGACGCCCAGGATTGGCACGCCGCCCTCGGAGACTGGATTGTCCTGGTTCGGGAAGCCCTTGACCTGGAGCTTGCCGCCGGAGAGATAGGCCCAGCTCCAACCGGAGCCGAACTGACCCACCGCGGCCTTTGTAACCGCATCCTTGAAGCCGGCGAAATCACCGAAGGCCTGGCTGATGGCGTCGGCCGCGGCGCCCTGCGGCTCGCCGCCGGCATTCGGTCCCATGATCGTCCAGAAGATCGAGTGGTTGAGATGCCCGCCGCCGTTGTTGCGGACGACCGTCCGGATGTCGTCGGGGATGGCATTCAGATCACCGAGAAGTTCTTCGACGCTCTTCTGAGCGAGCTCCGGGTGCTTCTCGATAGCGCCGTTCAGGTTGTTCACGTACGTCGCGTGATGCTTGTCGTGATGGATCTGCATGGTCTGCGCGTCGACGTGCGGCTCCAGCGCATCCAGCGCGTAAGGGATCGGCGGTAGTTCGAAAGCCATGGCGACTCCTCCTTGAATTGTGGATGGGACTACTGCAAAACCTACTCAGATCGGGGATCGCTTCCAACTTTCTGGCTCCGGCCCTGGTTCTTGACGGCTTCGATCGACCTGGCGGCCGCCTCGGGATCCAGATACTCTCCGCCTTGCCGGACCGGCCGGAAGTCGCTGTCCAGCTCATAGACCAGCGGGATGCCGGTGGGGATGTTGACGCCGGCGATGTCCTGATCCCCGATCTGGTCCAGATGCTTCAGCAGGGCGCGCAGGGAGTTGCCATGGGCGGCCAGGAGAACCACTCGGCAGACCTGCAGGTCAGGCACTATCGACTCGTACCAATAAGGCAGGAGCCTCATCAGGACGTCCCTCAGGCACTCGGTTCGCGGCCTCAACTCGGGGGGCAGATGTGCATAACGCGGGTCCCCCGCCTGCGAGAATTCGTCGTCGTCCGCCAAAGGTGGCGGAGGCTGATCGTAGGAGCGGCGCCAGAGCTGAAACTGCTGTTCTCCGTATTGGGCCAGCGTCTGCGCTTTGTTCTTGCCCTGCAGGGCGCCGTAGTGACGTTCGTTGAGCCGCCAGGAGCGGCGGACTGGGATCCAGTGCCTATCGCAGACATCGAGCGCGACGTCGCTGGTCTGGATGGCCCGGCGCAGGACCGAAGTGTGGACGATCTCGGGCAGGAGACCCCGCTCTCGGAGCAGCTGGCCGCCGCGGACTGCCTCCGCCTGTCCCTGCGCGCTCAGGCCGATGTCCACCCAGCCTGTGAAGAGATCGCGGGCGTTCCACTCACTCTGGCCGTGCCGGAGAAGGATCAGGCAGTAGCTCACTCCGCACCCCTGCCTCCGGCTCCTGAGTAGACCTCCGCCACGGCTGCCAGCATGCGGGAGAACTCGATGGCATCGAGGCTGGCCCCTCCGATCAGGCAGCCGTCACAGTTCGGCAGCTCGACATAGCCCGCCACGTTGGCCGCCTTCACGCTGCCGCCATAGAGCAGGCGAACCTCGATCGCCGCCTGGTCGAAGCGCTCTCGCAGGCGCTGCCGGATCACCCGCATGGTCGAGTAGGCGTGCTCCGGCTCGGCGCTGCGGCCGCTCCCGATCGCCCAGACAGGTTCGTAGGCGATCACCAGCTGCCGCAGGCGCTGGAGCTCCGTCACGCCCAGCAGGGCGTCGGTCTGCCGGGCAACGGTCTCCGCGCTGCGGCCGGAGTCGAAGTCAGCCGCCTGCTCACCGACGCAGGCGATCACGTTGAGGTCGCTCTCCAGGGCAGCTGCCAGTTTTCGGGCCACCATCTCGTCGGTCTCACCGAAGTGGCTCCGCCGTTCCGAGTGGCCGACTATCACCCACCGGCACCAGCCGGCCAGCATGGCTGCCGAGACCTCCCCTGTGTAGGCTCCGGACGGCTCCCAGTAGCAGTTCTGGGCGCCCAGCTCCACACGGCTGCCATGCAGGATCTCGGCCACGCCGAGCAGCCAGCAGTAGGGCGGACAGAGCACGACGTCCACCTCGGTCGAAAGCCGCTCGCCGCGTTCCAGAACTCCCCGCGCCAGCTCCGCGGCAGCCTCTGCCGTGACGGGGTTGAGCTTCCAGTTGGCCGCCAGCAAGGGCCGCTGGGGACTCATCAGGCAGCGTTTCGCAGAGCGGCTACGCCGGGCAGCTCCCGGCCCTCCAGGTATTCGAGAGTGGCTCCGCCGCCGGTCGAGACGTGCGAGAAGCGGCCCGCCAGCCCCAACGCCTCCACAGCGGCAGCGGTGTCACCACCGCCGAGCAGCGAATAGGCACCCGAGCCGGCTATCGCCTCGGCGAGAAACCGCGTACCGCCCGCAAACTCGGGGATCTCGCTGACGCCGACCGGCCCGTTCCAGACGACTGTCGCCGCGCCGGCCACCTGGGCGGCGAAGAGCTCCCGGGTCCGAGGGCCGATGTCCAACTCCATCCAGCCAGGTTCGACCGATTCCACTGCGAACGTTCGAAGCTCCTGCCCGCGCGCCATCTGCCTGGCGCAGACGGCGTCCAGCGGAAGGACCAGCTTTTCACCCGCCATCTCGGCGACCGAGCTTGCCTCGGTCAGAGCCGAGTCTTCGATGAAGCTGCTGCCCACCTCCCTGCCTTCGGCCTTCAAGAAGGTGTTGGCCATCGCACCGCCGATCAGCAGGTGGTCCACCTTGTCCAGCAGGTGCCGGAGAACGCCTGCCTTGGTCGAGATCTTGGCGCCGCCAACTATGGCCAGCAGCGGCCGCTGGGGGTCGTCCAATGCCGTGTGCAGTGCCTGCAGTTCACTCAACATCAGATCGCCGGCGTAGGCGGGCAGCCGCTCGGCCACCCCCACGACCGAGGCGTGGGCTCGGTGCGAGGCAGCGAAGGCGTCGTTGACGTAGATCTCACCGAGTGTGGCCAGCTGGGCCGCGAAGTCGGGATCGTTTGCTTCGTCGCCGGCATGGAAGCGGACGTTCTCCAGCAGGAGGAGCTCAGAATTCCTCAGTTTGGCGGCTGCCTCCAGGGCGGCCGGCCCCACGCAGTCCTCGGCAAAGGCAACCGGCCTCTCCAGCAGCTGCGAGAGGCAGGCGCCGATCGGGCGCAGCGAGAGCGCGGGGTCAACCCTGCCCTGGGGTCGGCCCAGGTGCGACATGACTATCACCCTGGCGCCCGCCGCTGACAGCCCCCGCAGCGTGGGCAGGGCCGCTCGTAAACGGGTGTCGTCGGCGACCCGGCCATCCCTGAGGGGGACGTTGAGGTCCTCCCGCACCAGCACCGCCCGACCTTGAACCGGGACGTCGTGATAGGAGGCCTTGAGGCTCACAGTCCCTTGGCGACGAGTCCGATGACGTCCACCATGCGGCAGCTGAAGCCCCACTCGTTGTCGTACCAGGAGACGACCTTCGCCCCCTTTTCGGTGAGCCTCAACGTCAGGGGCGCGTCGACTATCGAGGAGTGCGGGTTGCCCTTGAAGTCGGAGGAGACGAGCTGGTCATGCGACACCTCCAGAATGCCCTTCAGCTCCCCGGCAGCCGCCTCGTCGAAGGCCTGGTTGATGGCTTCCACGTCGGCTGGTCGCTGCAGGTCGACGCTCAGGTCGATGACTGACACGTCCAGCACCGGCACCCGAAAGGACATGCCTATGAACTTGCCGGCCAGCTCGGGCAGCACCTCCGCCACCGCGCGGTTGGCGCCAGTGGAGGTGGGAATCACGTTGTCGGCAGCCGCCCGGGCGCGTCGCAGATCCGAGTGAGGCAGATCCTGCAGGCGCTGGTCGGCGGTGTAGGCGTGGACGGTGGTCATCATCCCCTTCTCGATGCCGAAGCGGTCGTTCAGCACCTTGACGACTGGGACCAGGCAGTTGGTGGTGCAGCTGCCGTTGGAGATGACGTGGTGCGAATCAGGCTGGTACCCGCTGTCGTTGACGCCCATGACCACCGTGTAGTCCTGGTTCTTGGCGGGAGCGGAGATGATCACCTTCTTGGCGCCACCCTTGTCGATGTGGACGCGTGCCTTGTTGGCGTCGGTGAACAGCCCTGTTGACTCGACGACGATGTCCACGCCCAGCTCGCGCCAGGGCAGCTCGCCGGGATCGCGGTGGGAGAGGAACTTCAGCTCCCGGCCGTCGACCATGATGGCTCCGTCGGCTGCCTCCACCGAGCCCCCGAACGTGCCCAGTGCCGTGTCGTGCTTCAGCAGGTGGGCAAACGTGGCCGCGTCGCCCAGATCGTTGACAGCCACCACGTCGATCTCGGGATTGAGTTCGCTGGCGGCCCGGAAGATGTTGCGGCCGATACGGCCGAAGCCGTTGATGCCGACCTTGATGGTCATGTGAGCCTCCGCTATGGGCACCGGCGAGCGCATCGCAGAGCGCACCGAAGCCGCCGTCAAAGGGGACGGTTCAATGGTAGACCGCGACCGTATTGTCCCGCGACACTCGGCGGCGCTGCTAGTTGTGCGGTTTGGGCGGAAAGGCCCCAGCCGCCTCCAGTTCGAGCCGACGCAAGCGGTGGTTGACGGCTGACTTCGAGACCTGCAAGCGAGTCGCCAGTTCCGCCAGCGCGGCCTCGGGGTTGCCGCGCCGCAGCCGAGCGACGTCCCGCAGCGCCGGCGGCAAGGCGTCCAACCGACCGCGCTTCTCCAGCTGCTCGATCGCCGCCAGCTGGCGGACGGCGGAACCGACTGTCTTGCCCAGATTGGCTGTCTCGAAGTTCAGCTTGCGGTTCACCAGTCCCCGGACCTCCCGCACGATCCGCAGGCTCTCGAACTCCATGACCGAGCGCGATGCCCCCAGCAGGGAGAGCGTGCGGACTATGCCGTTTCCGTCCTTTACGTAGACGAGTGGTTGAGCGCCTCGAGTGCTGACGCCGCTGCGCACTGACAGGTCCGCCAGCGTCGCCTGGACCGCCTCAGCCCAGGCGACACTGGGCGGCACAAACTCGAGGTGATAGCGCGCGCTCGGGGCGTTGATGGAGCCGCAGCCGAGGAAGAAGCCGCGGAGCAGCGCCTTCCGGTCGCAGGCGCGCTCCGGCACCGTCGGCGACGCGACGAGGCTGGCAACGAGCGCTGTCGGCAGTCGTGCCTCCACGTCGTAAAGCGTCTGATGCGGGGTCCGGTGATGCTGAAACCGGGATTCGGCCGCTCCCAGCGCTCTGGTCAGGCGCACGACTCGACGCGCGAGCAGATTGCGCAGCAGCGGAAAGCGGGCCAACTGGCCGGCCGGGTCGATGACCCCATTGACTGAGTGGAAGGCGCCGCGTAGTTCGTGCAGCTGGCAGCAGGCGCGAGCGCTGGTGAGCCCGGCCAGCTCAGCCTTCACCTCAGCGGCGAACGACATCTCTGAGCTCCCACCTGCTCACTGCCCCGGCACGGCTGCCCGGCTGTGCAGTACATCCGGCCTGAGAATAGGCGCTGACTGCCCGCCTCGAGTGCCTGTACCGGTCTGTTCGGCTGGTACAGGCAACTGAAGGCACAGGTGGCGGATAATCGGCGGCATGAGCGATGAGAGAGACGGCCGGACGGCGACCTCGCCCGCTCCGAGCCACGTTCAACTCGGCCTCGGGCGCGAACAGCTGCTGACCATGTACAGGCAGATGGTGCTGGCCCGCGCCATTGATCGCCGGATGTGGGTTCTGAACCGGCAGGGCAAGGCGCCCTTCGTCATCTCCGGGCAAGGCCATGAAGCAGCCCAGGTCGGGGCCGCCCACGCTCTCGAGCCAGGCAAGGACTGGCTGTGTCCTTACTACCGTGATCTTGCCTTCTGCCTGGCGTTGGGAATGACGCCGCTCGACTTCCTGCTCTCCGTATACGCTCGCGCTGCCGACCCCAATTCCGGTGGCCGCCAGATGCCCAGCCACTTCGGCCTGAAGCGCGCCCGGATCATCACCACCTCCAGCGTGGTGGCGACCCAGGTTGTCCATGCGGCGGGCCTGGCCTACGCCAGCAAAGTCCGCGGGCTGGGCGAGGTTGCGGTGGCCTGCCTGGGTGAGGGGAGCACGTCGGAGGGCGACTGGCACGAGGCGCTCAACTTCGCTGGCGTGCACCAGCTGCCGATGATCTGCATAGTGCAGGACAACGACTACGCCATCTCGGTTCCTCACCGGCTCCAGATGAGCGTGGAGTCGGTGGCCAGCCGCGCCGTCGGGTACGGCATGCCAGGCCTGCCGGTGGATGGCGGCGACCTACTTGCTATGTATTCGGCCATGCGCCAGGCGGTCGAGCGCGCTCGGAGCGGCGAGGGGCCAACGCTGATAGACGCTAAAGTCGCCAGGTTCACCTCCCACTCCTCGGATGACGACCAGCGGCGCTACCGTCCGCAGGAGGAGCTGGAAGCGATGCTGCGCAAGGATCCGATCGAGCGTTTCCGGATCTACCTGCAGCGGCACTCACTGCTCTCGGACCCGGAGGACGAGAGCATCCAGCGCGAGGCGACGGCTCAAGTGGATGAGGCGGTTCAGCAGGCCGAGGCAGCGCCGTCTCCTGACGTGGCCGACCTGGCGCGCCATGTCTTCGCGGAGGAGGGGTAGCCGACCATGGCGCAGGGAACGCTGATCGAAGGCATCCGCGAGGCGATGGCCGAGGAGATGGAGCGGGATGATCGGGTCTGGGTGCTGGGGGAGGACGTCGGCCGCAAGGGCGGGGTCTTCCTGGCCACCGAAGGTCTCCACGCCAGGTTCGGCGGCGACCGCGTGCTGGACACTCCTCTGGCCGAGTCCGCGATCGTGGGGGTGGCGATCGGCTCGGCGCTGAATGGTCTTCTGCCGGTGGCAGAGATTCAGTTCGCGGACTTCATCCACCCGGCGTTCGATCAGATAGTCAGCGAAGCGGCGCGCATCCGCTACCGCAGCAACGGGGAGTTCGGCTGCCCGATAGTGATCCGGGCGCCGTACGGCGGCGGCGTCCACGGCGGCCTTTACCACTCGCAGTCGGTCGAGGCTTTCTACTCCCACGTGCCCGGTCTGAAGGTCGTCATCCCAAGTACGCCGGAGGACGCCAAGGGACTGCTCAAGGCTGCCATCCGCGATCCCGATCCGGTGCTCCTCTTTGAGCACAAGAAGTGCTACCGGCTGATCAAGGGCGAGCTGCCCGGCAGCGATCACCTGACACCTATCGGCCCCGCCGCCGTTCGCCAGGAGGGCGACAAAATCACCTGCGTGGCCTGGGGCCTCATGGTCCACTACTGCCTCGAGGCAGCCACCACAGTGGCCGAAGAGGGCATCTCGGTCGAGGTGATCGACCTCCGGACCCTCTCACCCCTGGACAAGAAGACAATCCTCCGCTCGGTCGAGAAGACGGCTCGGGCCATGGTGGTCCACGAGGACAATCTGACTGGCGGCTTCGGCGCCGAGATCGCCGCGATCATCGCGGGCGAAGGTTTCGAATTCCTGGACGCGCCGGTGGTGCGCGTCGCCGGGCCTGACGTGCCGGCCATGCCCTTCAACAAGCCGCAGGAGGACGCCTTCATGCCCAACCCGACCCGGATCGCCCAGGCGATGCGCGATCTGGCAGCCTATTGACCACCGAGGTTCGGCCGGCGCCGGAGATAACCGCCGAGGAGTTCGGCCGCCGCCGCGCTGCCGTCTGGGCGGGCGCCGAGGCGGCGGGTCTCAGTGCGCTGGCGGTCTTCTATCCGGCGCGGATCGCCTACCTGACAGGGTTCCATCATGTGCCCACTGAGCGTCCCCTGGTCCTTGTGCTCGGACCTGGCGGAAAGACGGTGCTGGTGGTGCCGGCGGTCGAGAAGGAGCACGCCGAGAGCATTCCCGGTGTCGACCGGGTCGAGGTGTACTTCGAGTATCCCGGCGAGCGCCACCCGCTCGAGCAGCTGGCCCAAGTGCTGCGCTCACTCGTGAGCTCCGGTTCCGTTGGCGCGGACCATGACGGCGTGGTCCCGTATTGGGGCTACCGGGGGCCGCGGCTCTCCGAGCTGCTGGGAGCGCCGGTGGCAGACGGCGAGATGCTCGTTGAAACGCTCCGCCGGAAGAAGTCAGCGGCAGAGCTGGAGTGCATCCAGGTCAGCTGCGAGTGGGCGGCCCGAGGCCACCGGCGCATGCAGGAGGCCATCCGCCCGGGAGAAACCGAGCTCGAGTGCTACGCACCTGCGGAGCTGGAGACACTGCGCGAGATGATCCGCAGCCTGCCGGGCTGGCGGCCGCGCTCATTCGGTGGCAACGGCCTGACGGCCATGTTCGTCGGCGGCCGCAAGACTGCCTATCCACACGGCTTCGTGCGCGGCCACGGTCTGCAGCGCGGTGATGTGCTGGTCAGCGGCGCCTCGGCAGATATCGACGGCTACCACTCCGAGCTGGAGCGAACGATGTTCGTGGGCGAGCCGAACGGCGCCCAGCGCGACGCCTTCGCCAAGATGCTGGCCCTGCAGGCGCGGGCGATCGAGGTGCTGCGGCCGGGTCTTCCAATGGCGGAGGTGGATCGGGAGGTGGCCGGCCTAGCCGGGGACCTTGGTTGCGCCGATCGGCTGCGGCATCACGTGGGCCACTCGATCGGACTGGAGGCCCACGAGGCGCCATTCCTGGATCGAGGCGAGGAGGCAGTGCTGGAGCCCGGGATGGTGCTCACCATCGAGCCGGGCCTGTACTTCCCCGAGCTGGGCGGCTTCCGCCACTCGGACACCGTCTGCATCACCGACTCGGGCCACCGCGTGATGACCGACTATCCCCGGGAACTGGAGGCGCTCGTAATCCCGGTCTGAGGTAGGGGGTCTTCTGAGGGCCGGGGCGTCGCCTGTTCGGCGGATCGCCATCGGTTGGCTACTAATGCGCTGATCCGTGTACAGCCATTTCTCTGTGGTAGCCAGCTCAGACAGCGTTGACATGGTGGCCCACGTCACTCCTGGGCGCCGAGGCCCGGAGCATCCATCCGCAGAACAGAGCGGCCGTGCGGGTCGGCTGTCGCCAGCAGTTCTTCACGGCCGCCCGGCCAAGACGTCAAGCGCAGTTGGAACCGGGCGCCCGGAACGACTGGTTCAAAGCGCAGGTACGCAACCGGGGCCGCGTCGCTGGCCCGCTCTCCGGCTTCCTGCAAGGTGGTCTCGATCTGTTGGCGGGAGCCGGCGCTGACGTACTGCCAAAGCACTGTGTGGAAGACGATAGTCGCGACGCCTTCAGCGCTAAGTTCGAGCTGAGGTGGGAGCCAGGCGGCGGCGTCTGCTCGATCGATCTCCACTCGGATGGAAGCGGCCAGGTCGAGCGCAGAGTCAAGGATCGCCAAGCGGTCGATTCGATCCGGCCAGACGAAGGAGCGCAACCGTTGGACGGCGTTTTCGTCCGCCAGGTCCAGCGGATTGACATCGCAGCCTCGCCGCTCGACGATCGCTGGCACAGGGACCCGTCGAACGCCTGCCTCGAGCAGGGCCAGGAACCAGCGAGCTTCCCAGTACTTGTCGCAGCGCAGGTTCAGGCCGGCGGACGCACCCAGCTCGAGCAGGCGCAGCGGCAGGCCGGTCTTCCCGGCCACATGCAGAAAGCCGATCGCAAGTGGCGCACTCCTCCCCACTTCGTTGGTCTGGCAGCCGAGGCCGAGTTCTTGTTCGAGCTCAACTCGGCGGTCGGCGCAGGCGGCAGCGAACTTCGACCAGGCGCCGCGCGGCGGCAGGGTCCCGCCGGCCGAGCGGTAGTGCTGGGCGAGATCGGGCAGCTCTCCTCTGAGCACCCAGCGATGGATCGGCGCGAGAAGCCTGAGCGCCAACGCGTTCTCGACCGCCGCCTCTGCATGCGGGCGAAGCAGGTCGAACAGCCAGCCGCCGCCCGCGATCTCATCCGCTGCGCAGCCGAGCAGGTGCTCATACAGCGGCGAACCGAGAGTGGCGCAGGCTCTCGCCTGCTGCTTGAAGGCGGCGGTCAGGTCGCTAGCCTCGGGCAGCTGCGATCTCCAGTTCCTGGGCCCGGTTCGCGTAGCCGGGGTGGGAGGGCCGCTGCACCTGGTACCAGGCCAGAGTGTCGGCCAGCGCGTCCTCCAGCTGGCTCGGCTGGAAGCCGAGCTCCAGGCGTGCCCGGGTGAGGTCATAGCCTGCCGAGCGCTTGGGATCAGGGCCGTACGGGCTGGCCCCCGGCGGCAGCTCAGCATACGGCAGCGGGACCAACCGGGCGGGCCTGCCGAGCGCCCCGGCCAGAGACTCGATGAGCGCCCGGAGGCTGACGCCGTCGAACGCGACGTTGTATGGCCCGTGCAGCTGAGGGCGCTGATCCACTGCCAGGGCGCAGGCATAGCCGACGTCCTTCACCCAGGCGAGGCCCGCTTGCTGCTCGAAAGTCTCCTCCGGCACGAGCAGGGGGCCGCCGTCCTCGACCCGCTGGATGTAGGCGGCGATGCGCAGGGTGTGGTCGTCCGGCCCGAGGATGGCGGGCGGTCGGATCACCACCCAATCTCGCTCCGGGCGACGGGCCAGAACCGTTTCGCACCAGCGCTTTCCTTCCCGGTACTCCTGGGGGTCCAGCGGGATGCCGCCAGTAAGAGGCTGGAAGTCCTCCTCCCGGGCCGGGCGCGGGCCGAAGTCATCCGGATAAACGCCAGTGGAGACGAAGACGTAGCGGCCGCTGAAGCTGCGCAGGACCTCCTGCACCTCGCCAGGCTGGTAAGCGGCCAGGTCGCAGATCACGTCGGGCCGGATTCGCTTCAGGTTCTCGTGAAGCTGGTCCGGGTCCCGGCGGTCGAAGGCGGCGTGGCTGGTGAAGGTGCCGTACGGCTTGGGCGTGCGGCCGGCGGCGATCGTCTCCACGCCCCGCCGCATCAGCTCTTTGCAGGCGGCGACGCCGACGAACCCCGCACCGCCGATGACCAGCGCCCGTAGTCCCCTCACCAGTAGCACACTAAAACGTTGTGGTCGCCGGACGGGAGAGATCGTTTCACAGCGGTTGGCGGCCGGTGTGGCTGGCGCTGGCGGTCTTTGCCGCCGGCGTGGGCCTCAACCGACTGCACACCCCACGCCTCCTCTGGGGCGGGCTTTGGGCTCTCTTCTTCCTCTACGTCGGTTCCTACTGCATCCGCAACTTCATCGCCTGCCGGGAGACCCACTGCGCCATCACGGGCCCCGGCTGGATTCTGGTCGGCGTGGCCGCCGGGCTCGGCTCTCTCAGCGTCCTGCGCATCCCCGACTGGGGTTTCACCTGGCTCGCCTATGTCGCCGTCGCCGGCCTCGGTTTCGGGCTCCAGCGACTTGTCGGCCCAACGCTCAGAGGTCGCGGGCCCTGAACTCGACGTCCAGCCCCTCCATCGCGCTGACCCGGACCGCCATCTCCTGGGCCAGGGCCACTGAGCGATGCCGGCCTCCGGTACAGCCGAAGGCCACAGTGAGCTCGTCGCGCTGGTAAAGCGGGATGGACCAACGCAGCACCGACTCCAGCCGATCCAGCAGCTCGCGGGCCGCCGGCTGACGCAGCACGTATTCCGTCACTGCGGGGTCCCGCCCGTCCAGCGGGCGCAAGCTCTCCTCCCAGTAGGGATTGTCGAGAAAGCGAACGTCGACGAGCCAGGTTGCGTCCGGCGGCACGCCGTTCTTGTAACCGAAGGCTAGGCAGGTGACCAGCTTCTTCTCGCGCTGCCGAAGCCGCAGCGCCAGCTCAGGCACGTCGGCCAGGGTGACGCGGTGGTGGGCTCGCTCGTAGCTGCCCTCGGCCTCACCGTTGTCTTCCCCAACGTGGATCAGCACGTAACGAAGGCCTTCTTTGTCCAGCTGACGCAGGCGCTCCGCGGTGGGGCCGCTGATCACCTCCAGCGGGCGTCCAGTCGCCAGAAAATGAGCCTGCGCCGCGGCCCCTTCAACTCCAGCCAGCACGATCAGGCCGCTCACACCAGCTCCTTCAGCCGCAGCGCCACCCGTTCCGGCACTCCCACCTGGATTATGTCTTCCAAGCTGGCCTCCCGGAGGCCCTGCAGCGATCCGAATGTCCGCAGAAGCGCCCGCTTGCGGGCCGGGCCGACGCCCTCCACCGAATCGAGCGGTGAGCTCAACGCCTTCTTCGTGCGCGTCTTGCGGTGATGCGTGATGGCAAAGCGGTGGGCCTCGTCCCGCACTCGCTGGACCAGGAACATTCCAGCGGAGTCATGCTCCTGCACTATCGGCTCGGAACGACCCGGCGCGAACAGCCACTCGTGCTCCTTGGCCAGGCCAAAGGTAGGAATATCGGCGAAGCCAACCTCCTCCAACACCTCCATCGCCGCGCTCAGCTGGCCCTTCCCACCGTCGATCAGGACCAGGTCCGGCCGGCTCGAGAAGGAAGCGTCCTCAGTCCCGCCCGGCAGCGCTGCCCCGTCGCCCGAGTCGGTGCGCCGCAGCGAGAGCTCGAGGCGCTCGAAGCGGCGCCGCAGCACCTCCTGCAGCATGGCGAAGTCGTTGGGCCCTGGTGTGGATTTGATCCTGAAGTTGCGGTAGTGATCGCTGCGCGGTCGGCCGTCTTCGAAAACGACCATGGAGCCCACCGCCGACTGGCCCTGGATGTTCGAGATGTCATAGCACTCGATGCGATGAGGCGGCTCGTCCAGCTCCAGAACTTCAGCCAGCGCGGCGAGCATCGGCTCAGTGCGGCTGCGGTCATAGTCTGCCTGGATCCGCAGCTGGGTCAGCTCGCCCGCTGCCGTGTCGCTCAGCTGCTGGACCAGCTGCCGCCGGCGGCCGCGCTGGGGCACCTCCAGCTTCACAGCGCCCTGGCGGCGGCTGGAGAGCCAGTCCTGGACCAGTGCCGGCTCATCGACTGGACCTGGCAGGAGGATGCGCCGCGGGATGTGCGTGGCACTGGCGTAGTACTGCAGCAGGAAGCCGCGCAGCAGCTCACTTTCGCCAGCTTCCCCGGCGCCCTCCAGGGCATGCCCATCGTGGCCGATCAGCTTGCCCTGGCGCACGTAGGCCACCTCGACATAGACGTGGCGGCCCTGCCGCGCGTAGGCGACCAGGTCCTCGTCGTCCCGGCTGTGCGTCAGCACCTTCTGGCGATCGGCGATCTTCTCCATCGCCGCCAGCTGGTCCCGGAAGCGAGCCGCGTTCTCAAAGTCCAGGTTCTCCGCCGACTGCTCCATCCGCTCCCTCAGGCGCTTGGTGAGCATGTCCGAGCGACCCTCCATGAAGAGGCCCACCTCCCGGATGCGGGAGCCGTAGCTGGCTCGGTCGACACGGCCTTCGCATGGCCCTGGACAGCGCCTGATGTGGAAGTCGAGGCAGACCTTGTGCTGCTTGAAGATGTCGTCGGAGCAAGTCCTGAAGGGCAGGAGCTGGCGCAGGCTCTTGACAGTGCTGCGTAGGGATTGGGCGCTGGTGTAGGGGCCGAAGTACTGAGCGCCGTCGTTCTGGATCCGGCGCGTGTAGTGGACACGAGGAAACTCCTCCCGCAGAGGGAGCTTCAGGTAGAGGTAGTTCTTGTCATCTTTGAGGCGGATGTTGAAGCGCGGGCGGTAGTGCTTGATGAGATTGCACTCCAGGATCAGCGCCTCGACCTCGTTGGCAGCCTGCACCACATCGAAGTCGAAGACCCGGTTGAGCAGCTCCGCCAGCCGCGCTGTCTGGCCGTAACCAGGGGTGAAGTAGTTGCGCAGCCGGTCCCGGAGCCGGATCGCCTTGCCCACGTAGATGACCTGGCCCGAGGCGTCGCGGAGCAGGTAGACGCCAGGTGTCTCCGGCACTGCCCGCAGCCGCTGACGGATCGATTGGACTTGGGCTTCGCTCACTGGCTCGATCTTAGGAACTGAGCTACTGTTGGACTGTGCAGGAACGCCCCTACCATCCCAACGAGCCGGCACCCAGACCCCCTGCCCCACCGCCAGGAGGCTGGGTCGGAGTCCCCGGCGGCTCTCGCCCCACCAATGCCCTGGCCATCGTCAGTCTGGCCACCGGGGCGGCCTCCTTCGTGTTCCTGCCACTGGTGGGCGCCATCGTCGCAGTGGTCACCGGCCACATGGCGCGCCGTGACATCCGGCGGACCGGCGAGGGAGGCAGCGGTCTGGCCGTCGCCGGACTCATCCTGGGCTACGTCCACCTGGCCCTGTTCGTGCTGGCGATCGGGGTGGTAATCCTGATCTTCGCCGGCGTGCTCGCCGGGGTCTTCGGTCAGCGCTGAGCCGCGAGCTCTCGGCTTCCGGCTGAGGCGTGAGCGTCCGCCTGGTGTCCTAGAAGTGGACTCCTCGCATCAGGTACGCCAGGGCGGCGGCCTCGGTCGACATCTCGGTTTCCCCCTCCTCCTTGCCCGCGCGTGCCTCTGATCCGCCGCTCGACTCCGGGAAGGCGTGGTAGGCGCCGGTCATGACCAGCTTGAGCAACCCCGGAGCAACGGTGTCGACCCCCTCTCCCAGCTTGCCCAGCCTTGTCGACACCTCCGGCGGTCGGCTGAGAACCGCCTGGAGAACCATCTCCGCCGCCTGATCGGTATCGATGGTGGGAAAGTTGGCGTAGATGTCGGTCGGAGCGATCATCGGCGTTCTCACCAACGGCATGTGCACGTTGGTCACCGCCACTCCATCGTCCGCCACCTCCGGCCCCAGGCAGCGGGCGAGCGCCGCCAGGGCGCTCTTTGAAGCCACGTAGGCGCCGAACCGGGGTGGATAAGACTGCACTCCTATCGAGGAAACGTTGATGATATGGCCGCTGCCGCGCTGGCGCATGCCGGGGAGAAAGGCCAGCACGAGCTTCACGGCGCCGAAGTAATTGAGCTGCATCGTGCGCTCGAAGTCATGGAAGCGATCGGTCTGCTGCGCGATGGAGCGCCGGATCGAGCGGCCCGCGTTGTTGATCAGGATGTCGACTGCACGGTGATCTTGAAGCACCTGCTCAGCGAAGCGCTGACAGGCGCTCATATCCGCCAGGTCAGTCGGGTAGACCCAGGCCTGGCCGCCCGCGGCGGCTATCTCTAGCCTCAGTGCCTCCAACTTGTCTCGGGAGCGCGAGACGAGCATCACGCGGGCGCCGTGCCGCGCCAGGTGGCCTGCCAGCGCCCGGCCGATGCCTGAGGAAGCGCCAGTCACGACGACCACCTTGCCCTGCAGCACCGCCTCCAGATTGTTGGGCGTCAGCATCTCCGGATCGAGCTGCCGCTCCCAGTAGTCCCAGATCTTCCAGGCATAGCTGTGCAGCGGCGGGCAGGCAATGCCGCTTCCGGCCAGCGCCGCTTGGGCCTGCTCACAACCGAACCGCGCTCGGTTGTTCACGTAGGCCAGGGCCGCCGGCGGGATCTTGACGTTCTCCAGCAGCTGGCGCCGCAGCGCCTGCATGACCGGCCAGGCCGAGAGCATGCCGCTCACGCCCTCCGGCACCATGCCCAGAGCGCGCCGATCGAGGCGCAGGGTGAACTGCGGGGCGTGCGCCGCCCTGCAGAACTCGTTGACGGTGTCACCAAACGAGAGCGCTTTGGGATCGACGAGGTGGAAGGTGCGACCGTCTAGGCCGGGCTGCGCGGCTATGTGAGCCAGCGCAGCCGCCACGAAGTCGACAGGAACCAGGTTCAACTGGCCGCCCTCCAAGCCCAGCAGCGGCACCCAGGCGGGCAGTGCGTCGCGCAGGCGCTGGAGCACCTTGAAGGCGTAGTAGGGACCGTCGACCCGATCCGCGGCGCCATCCACCGAACTGCCAATGACAATGCCCGGCCGGTAGATCCGGAACGGCCCAGCGCACTCTTCCCTGACTATGCGCTCAGCTTCGAACTTGCTCCTGTAGTAAGGCTCGTCAAGCGCCTGCCCTTGATCGAACATCTCCTCGTTGAACCCGCCCCGAAAGTCGCGCCCGGCCACAGCGATGGAGCTCACGTGGTTCAAGCAGCCGGCGCCCACGCGATTGGCCAGCTCCACCACGTGGCGGGTGCCTGCCACGTTCGCGCGCCGGTTGTCAGCTTCGCTCGCGGTGAGGTCATAGATTGCCGCCAGATGGAAGATGACCGCGCCTTCGAGCCGCGCCAGATCCGCTTTCCTGAGCCCCAGGGCAGGCTTCGTGACGTCCCCTACCAGCGGCTTCACGCCGGGCGGCTGCAGTCGCTTCAGCTTGCCGACTGAGCCCTCACGGACCAGCGCCAGGATCGGCTCCTGCCGCCGGCTCAGCTGCCCCAGCAGGTGGCGGCCGATGAAGCCGGTGCCGCCGGTAACCAGATAGGTCACCCGACGAAGGTTAGCCGCCGCCGAGCCAGGGCACCAGCAGCCGGGCGAGAGCCGGCGCCCGCTCCACCTGGGGAGTGTGGCCTGAGCCTGACACGATCTCGCAGCGCGCTCCCTCTATGCCCGCTGCCACCGCCAGCGCGTGGACAGATCCGGTCAGGCCGTCCTCTGCCCCCGCGATGACGAGCGTCCGCGTCCCCACCGAGCCCAGGAAAGGACGTAGATCCTGGCGCCTGTCGCACTCGATGTAGCGCAGGATCGACTCGCGTCCCAGCGGACGAGCGCTCAGCTGGCGAACCACCCCCGGCACGAGGCGGGCGAAGGCCGCCCGACCGAAGGCCGGAAGCACCAAACCGAGGTGAAGCTGGTCATCGGTCAAATTGGAGCGCGCCAGCGCTTCCCAGTGGTCGAACACCGCCCGCAGACGAGCGTCAGCATGCTCCGCGGGAGAGATT
Organism: Candidatus Dormiibacter sp.; assembly: GCF_050999135.1. Lineage (NCBI taxonomy): Bacteria > Bacillati > Candidatus Dormiibacterota > Candidatus Dormibacteria > Candidatus Dormibacterales > Candidatus Dormibacteraceae > Candidatus Dormiibacter > Candidatus Dormiibacter sp. Next base: position 50,588 of record NZ_JBPCPN010000035.1, read on the forward strand.
GCCACCACACTGTTCACGCGGCCGGGGGCTGCTGCCGCCAGCAGCAGTGCGACCGTGGCGCCGAGCGAGTGCCCGACGAGGTGGGCGTCAGCCAAGCCGGCTGAGTCCATGACGGCGAGCAGGTCGGTCACCAGCTGCTGGGGGCCGAAGGGGACACCCGGGTCGGCTGTTCGCCCGGTTCCCCGAGGATCGAATAGGACGCAGCGAAAGCGAGGAGTGAGGGCGCCCAGCAGCTTGAGCCACGCGCCCCTGTCGCTGAACGTGCCGGGAACCAGCACCACGCGCTCACCCGACTCGGCTCCGACCACCTCATGGGCCGGAATCAGCCCTGCGCTCAGTTCAGCTCGTAGAGATCGCCGAACTTGCCTTCCACGTAGCGGATCCAGGGCCCCGCCTCTATCGCCCGTCCCGTCACCCGCTGGACCAGCTCCTGGGGCGTGAACTTGCGACCGTGCAGGTAGACGTTTTCGCGCAGCCAGCCAAGGAGAGGAGCGAAATCACCGGCTGCGATCTGAGCGTCCAGCTGGGGCAGCCCCGTCCGGGCGCGCTCCATGAGCTGGGCGCCTATCACGTTGCCCAGCGCGTAACCGATGAAGCCGCCGAGCATGGGTTGGGTCCAGTGGATGTCCTGCAGCGGCCCCTCCACCCCTGACGGTGGCTCCAGGCCCAGATACTCCTTCACCTGCACTGCCCAGGCCTCGGGCACCTCCTCGACAGCCAGCCGCCCTTCCAGCAGCTCCTTCTCGATCTCGAAGCGAAGCATTATGTGCAGGTTGTAGGTCAGCTCGTCGGCGTCGACCCGAATGTAGGAAGGTTCCACCGCGTTGCAGGCGCGATAGAACTCCTCCTCCCCCACTTCGTTCAAAGCCCCGTTGAAGGCCTCCTGCAGCTGGGGGTAGAAGTGCTGCCAGAAAGGCCGCCCGCGCCCCACGAGGTTCTCCCAGAGGCGCGACTGCGACTCGTGCACACCGGGCGAGGTGCCCATGGCGAGGGGGGTGCGAGCCAGGACCGGCGAGATGCCCTGCTCGTACATCGCATGGCCCGACTCGTGAATGGAGGAGAAGAGGCAGCCCTCTCGCAGGCTCGGCTTGACCCGGGTTGTGATCCGCACGTCCCCGATTCCGAAGGAGGTGCAGAACGGATGGGCGGAGAGGTCCTGCCGGCCCCGCCCAAAGTCGTAACCGAGACGCTCGACGACGCGGGTCGAAAAACTGAGCTGCTTTTGCGGCTCGACCTCGCGGCTCAGCACCGACACGTCTACGCGGTCTGAGTGCTCCTGGACCCGACGCAGCAACGGCACTATCCGGTCCCGCAGCTGGCTAAACAGGTGCTCCACTTGAGCCGTGTCGAGACCCGGTTCGTTCAGGTCGATGAGAGCGTCGTAGGCCCTGCCGGTGGTTCCGATTGCCTCCGCCACACGCTGGGCCAGCTCCACAGTGATCCGCATCCGCGGCGCGAACAGCGCCCAGTCGCCCTTGGCGCGGGCCTCCTGCCAGACGGGCCGCGAGATCGCGCCTTCGCGCGCCAGGGCCACGACCAGGTCGCTGGGCAGCCGGGTCTCCTGGTCCCAATCGCGGCGCGTCACCCGGACCAAGCGCGCGTCGTCCGAATCGTCGGCCAGGCCGCTCACCTCCGACTCGGCGGCTTCCAGCAGCCGCCCAGTGCTCGCAGCGACGAAACGCTCGTGGGCTATACGGCTCAGGGTGCCGAGCTGATTTGCACGGTCCGCCACGCCGCCGGCAGGCATGTATGTCTCCTGGTCCCAGCCCAGCAGCTCAGCCGCCTGATGGAGGTCGCTGACCTCGAACAGCACCTCCCTCAGATCCGCCAATGCGCTCAAGCGGGCACCTTCAGCGGCGTCTTCACAGCCTTCGGTTTCCGCGCGGCACGGCGGCCGTTTTGGTCGGCGGCGGCCAGGTGCGGCTGAGCACGCTCCAGCACCCGCCGTAGATATGTGCCGGTGTAGGAGTTGGCATTGACGGCGACCTCTTCCGGGGTGCCCTCGGCGACGAGATCACCGCCTCGCCCCCCGCCTTCGGGACCGAGGTCGACTATCCAATCGGCTGTTTTCAGAACGTCCAGGTTGTGCTCGATCACCACGACAGTATTGCCATGCTCGACCAGCCGGTGCAGCACGTGGAGCAGCCTCTCTACGTCCGCGTAGTGGAGACCGGTAGTCGGCTCGTCCAGCACGTAGATGGTCTTGCCGGTGTCCCGGCGTGACAGCTCGGTCGAGAGCTTCACGCGCTGCGCCTCCCCACCCGACAGCTGCGTGGCCGGTTGGCCGAGCCGGATGTAACCAAGGCCCACATCGCGCAGGGTCTTGAGTTTGCTCAGAATCCGAGGGACGTTCTCGAAGACCTCGTTCGCCTCATCCACTGTCATCGCCAGCACTTCAGAGATCGAGTGGCCGCGAAACTTCACCTCCTGCACCTCGCGCGTGTAGCGCGTCCCCTGGCAGACCTCACACTGCACGTAGACGTCGGGCAGGAACTGCATCTCGATCTGGATGATGCCGTCGCCCTGGCAGGCTTCGCAGCGACCGCCCTTGACGTTGAACGAGAAGCGGCCGGGGCCGTAACCACGCACCTTTGCCTCCGGCAACTGCGCGAAGAGCTCCCGGATCGAGGTGAACATGCCGGTGTAGGTCGCCGGGTTGGAGCGAGGCGTGCGGCCGATTGGCGATTGATCGATCTGGATCGCCTTGTCCAGATGCTCCAGCCCGTCGATCCGGTCGTGGCGACCGGGCTTGTCCTTGGCGCGGAAGAAGTGCTGGCCGAGCTTGCGGGCGAGGACGTCGCTGATGAGTGACGACTTCCCTGAGCCGCTCACGCCGGCCACGCAGATGAAGCAGCCGAGCGGCAGCCGGACGTCGATGCCGCGCAGGTTGTTGGCCGCCGCGCCCCTGATCACCAGCTCCTTGCCGTTCCCCGGGCGGCGGCTGCGCGGCAGCGCAATGCTGAGGTCACCGCGCAGATAGCGGGCGGTGAGGGAGTCGCTCTTGGCAACCACGTCCTGCACTGGCCCTTGCGCCACCACCACGCCGCCATGCTCGCCCGCGCCCGGCCCGATGTCCACCATCCAGTCGGCCGCCATGATCGTCTCCTCATCGTGCTCGACGACTATCAGCGTGTTGCCGAGGTCGCGCAGCTGAACCAGCGTCTGGATGAGACGCCGGTTGTCGCGCTGATGGAGGCCGATCGAGGGCTCGTCCAGGATGTAGAGCACGCCCATCAGCTTGGAGCCGATCTGGGTGGCGAGGCGGATCCGCTGGGATTCGCCGCCCGAGAGCGTGTTGGCAGCACGCTCCAGCGAGAGGTAGTCGAGTCCCACATCGATGAGGAAGCGCAGCCGCTCGCGGATCTCCTTCAGGATGCCTCGGGCAATCGTCTCCTCCCGCTCGCTGAGGCGCAGCTTGTCGGCGAACTCCACTGCCTCGGTGACTGCTAGCCGGCAGACGTCGGCGATGTTGCGGCCGGCCACTGTGACGGCGAGGGAATCAGGCTTGAGGCGCGCGCCACCACAGGCGGGGCAGGGCTTCTCGGCCAGGTACTTGCCCAGCTCCTGCTTCAGGAATTCGGATTCGGTTTCGTCGTAGCGCCGTTGAACGTTGGCCAGGATGCCTTCGAAGGGAGCCTCGTAGTGGCGCCGCTGGCGGTACTGGTTGCGATAGGAGAAGCGCACCTTCTTTTTGCCCGAACCGTTGAGCAGCAGGTCCAGGTCCGGACGGCTCAGGTGTTGCACAGGCAGGTCCATATCGATCTCGGCCGCCTCGCAGAGCGCCTCCAGCATCTCTGGATAGAAGAACTGGGAGCGGCTCCAGGGGGCGATGGCGCCCTGCCGCAGGGTCAGCGAGGGGTCCGGGATGACCAGCTCGGCGTCAGCCACGAGCTGCATGCCGAGGCCTGTGCAGGTCGGGCAGGCACCGTGGGGCGTGTTGAAGGAGAAGTTGCGTGGCTGCGGCTCGGGCACGCTGTGGCCGTCGTAGGGACAGGCGTAGTCCTGTGAAAGGCAGACCTCGGCCGGCGCCGCGGCGCCCGGGCGGACCACGTGAACCAGCAGCACAGAACCCTGACCCAGCTTGGCAGCTATCTCCAGCGAATCGACCAGGCGCATGCGCTGGTCGGGCCCGACGACCACGCGGTCGACGACCACCTCGATGTCGTGCTGCTTGTAACGCTCGAGCGGAATCTCGGCGCCCAGCTCGTAGAGGGTGCCGTCGACGCGCACCCGCGAGAAGCCCTGCTTGCGGATGTCCTCCAACAGCTTGTCGTACTCGCCCTTGCGGCCCCTCACCACTGGTCCCAGGATCATCAGCCGCGTGCCCTCGGGCAGCTTCTCGACCTGGTCGGCCATCTGCTCGATCGTCTGCTTCGCGATCTCCCGGCCGCAGATCGGGCAGTGGGGATGGCCCACTCTGGCGTAGAGCAGCCTCAGGTAGTCATACACCTCGGTGACGGTGCCCACCGTCGAGCGGGGGTTCCGCGAGGTGCCCTTCTGGTCGATCGAGATCGCCGGTGAGAGCCCGTCAATGGCGTCCACGTCAGGCTTTTCCATCTGGCCCAGGAACTGCCGGGCATAGGCCGAGAGCGATTCCACGTAGCGCCGCCGCCCCTCGGCGTAGATCGTGTCGAAGGCCAGCGAGGACTTGCCCGAACCGGAGAGGCCTGTGAACACGACCAGCTTGTCGCGCGGGATGGCCAGTGTGACGTCCTTCAGGTTGTGCTCCCGCGCACCGCGCACGACTATCTGATCGTTAGCCATCTGCCTCCGCTGGCTGGAAGGTGGCGGTGGCCGTGCCGATCAGGCGGCCCTGCGGGCCGGTGATGGTGCACTCAGCCAGAGCCGTGCGCCGGCCCGAGTGGACGACCCGCGCCACTGCCCGCAGCCGCTCGCCGGCTCGAGCCACGCCTGTGAAGTTGCACTGCAGGTCGAAGCCCGAAGCCGCCTGCCCCGGCACTGCGTCAGCGGCGATGGCCCCTTCCAGAGCTGACTGGGCAAGGACGGCCAGAAAGCCACGATGGATGCGGTCGCCATCGGCGAAGTCGGGCCGGCCCTCCATCTCGAGCGCCACCTCACCCCTACCGGCCTTCACTGTCTCTATCCCCAGCCAGGCGAGCGGCCGGGATTCCCTCTCCGCCATCAGCGCCAGCCTCCGTCGCGGGGGATGCGAAGGCAGGTCGAGGAAGCCTGGGCGACGAGCTTGCCGGCTTCGTTGACCACCTGTGCCTCGCTGAAGAGCAGGTCTTCGCCCATCTCGACGATCCTGCCGATGGCCCGGATCCGACCATCGACCACCGGGCGGAGAAAGTTGATCTTGAGGTTGATAGTGGTGTTCGCCTCCTGGTCGGGCTGAAGGGTGAGGAGCGAGGTGCCCATCGCGGCGTCGGCGATCTGAGTGATGACACCGCCCTGAACCACGCCGCCCGGATGGCGGTGTTGAGAGTCGGCGGTCAGCTCCACCACCACCCGGCCTGGCTCGACTTCCGCGAAGCGCGCCCCGAGGGCTTCGCTCCAGCCTGCTCGCGGGCCCTCGCCGCGCAGGCCCAGCCGGAGTGCTTCGAGGTTCGTCACCAGCCCATTTTCGAGGAAGCTCAGCCGTGGCCTAGGGCCCGCGACGGCTGCGCCGCCAGTTCTGGACCTGGCTGGTGCGCTGCCTGGGCGCCGCCGCGATGGCCAATGCCACCTCGGCGTCGTCCTCCCCGCCGCTGTCCTCCCCGGCCAGCCGCTTGCGGATGCCGATGATCTTGTCCCTGACGCGCGCGGCGTCCTCGAACGCCAGCTCCTTGGACAGACGCTTCATCTCCTTCTCGAGATCCCGCACGATCGCCAGCAGGTCCGCTCTAGGAACCCCGGCGCCGGCCATCAACTCCACTGCGTCGGCCTGCAGATCCTTGTGGTCGATCTCGAGGGCGTAGATGGCCTTCTTCACGGTCTCCGGAGTGATGCTGTGCTCTTCGTTGTAGGCGATTTGCCGCGCCCGGCGCCGGTCGGTCTCGTCGATCGCCTCGCGCATGGAGTCGGTGATCTTGTCGGCGTACATGATCACGTGCCCCTCGACATTGCGGGCGGCTCGACCGATGGTCTGGATGAAGGAGCGGAAGGAGCGCAGGTAACCCTCCTTGTCGGCGTCCAGGATGGCGACCAGAGCCACCTCGGGCAGGTCCAGGCCCTCCCGCAGCAGATTGATGCCCACCAGCACGTCGAAATCCCCCTGGCGCAGCCCGCGCAGGACCTCGATCCGCTCGATCGCATCCAGATCCGAGTGGATGTAGCGAACGCGGATGCCGTACTCCTTCAGGTAATCGGTCAGGTCCTCGGCGAAGCGCTTCGTCAGCGTGGTGATGAGGCAGCGCTGATCTCTCGCGGCGCGCTCGCGCAGCTCGGCGACCAGGTCGTCAACCTGGCCCTCGGTCTTGCGCACCTCGATCGCCGGGTCGACCAGCCCGGTCGGCCGCACCAGCATCTCCACCACCCGCTGGCTCTTCTCCAGCTCGTAAGGACCCGGTGTGGCGGAGACGTACACGATCTGGCCCGCCCGCTCATCCCACTCCGCGAAGCTGAGCGGCCGGTTGTCGAAGGCGCTCGGCAGGCGGAAGCCGTACTCGACCAGCGCCGCCTTGCGGGAACGATCGCCACCCAGCATGCCGCCGATCTGGGGCACCGCCACGTGCGACTCGTCAACGAAGATCAGCGCGTCGTCGGGTAGGAAGTCGAGCAGGGTGTAGGGCGCCTCGCCCGGCTGCCGGCGGGTCAGGTGGCGGGAGTAGTTCTCGACCCCCGCGCAGGTGCCTGTCTCGCGCAGCATCTCCAGATCGAAGTTCGTCCGCTGGCGCAGGCGCTGCGACTCCAGCAGGTTGCCGTGTTCGTCGAACCAGCGGCAGCGCTCCTCCAGCTCGGTCTCGATGTCCCGCATCGCCAGCTCCAACTTGCCGCGGGGCGTGACGTAGTGAGTGGCGGGGAAGATGGTCAGCTCCTCCCGCTTGCCGAGGATCTCACCAGTCACGCTGTCCAGCTCCTGGATGCGATCGATCTCATCGCCGAAGAATTCGATCCGATAGACCTTCTCCTCGCTGGCCGGGACCACGTCGACGATGTCGCCCCGGACGCGAAAGCGGAGGCGGCTCAGGTCGTAGTCGTTGCGCTCGTAGAGCATCTCGGTCAGCTTGCGGAGGAAGATCTCGCGGCGCAGCGTCTGGCCGGCCTTGAGAGTGAGCGACTCGCCCATGTAGTCCTCGACCGAGCCGATGCCGTAGATGCAGCTGATGCTGGCGACGACTATCACGTCGCGCCGGGTGAGCAGGCTGCCGGTGGCGCGGTGGCGGAGGCGGTCGATCTCCTCGTTCCGGCTGGAGTCCTTCTCGATGTAGGTGTCGCTCCGGGCGATGTACGCCTCGGGCTGGTAGTAGTCGTAGTAGCTGACGAAGTACTCGACGGCGTTGTGGGGGAAGAACTCGCGGAACTCGTTGGCCAGCTGCGCCGCCAAGGTCTTGTTGGGCGCGATCACCAGGGTCGGGCGCTGCACCGCCTCGACGATCTTCGACGCGGTGAACGTCTTGCCGGAGCCGGTGACGCCGAGCAGCACGACGTCGGGCTCCCCGCGCGCGAGCGCCTCGGCCACGCCGGTGATCGCCCTCGGCTGGTCACCGGACGGTTCGAAGTCGCTGACCACCTTGAAGCTGCCCATTCCTCAAGGGTAGTCCCCGTCTGCGACATCGGCCCGGCTCAGCTCCCTGCGACAGTCGCGGCTCGCGCGCGCCTGAGCGCGCGGGCCTGCTGGTCACCCGCATCCTGCCCGAGGAGCCCGCGAGCCCGTTCCTGCGGGCACGGGCCATCGAGCAGCGCTCACGGATGGCCGAGATCGCCCGGCGCTTCCCCCCGCCGGCCGGTGCTTCGGGTCCCCTGCGAGCCGACCGAGATCGACGGGCCCGAAGTGCCGGAGAGGATCGCCGACCACATCCGCGAGGCCGTCGGGCTCCGCTGACCGCTCAGGTCGCCGGTCCAGCCGGGCCGGACCGGCCGCCCCCGTCCAGC
>NZ_JBPCPN010000010.1:0-50841 GCF_050999135.1 Candidatus Dormiibacter sp.
GAGTCCGCCCAGCCGCTTGGCACCTCGCCGGTCTTGTCCCACAGCGGCTCCTTGTTGAGCTTTCGCATGGACAGCCGGCGAAGCCTGCGGATCGCGCCGCCGTACATCTTGGACATCCCGCCGGAGATGGCGGAGCCGGGCGGCGCCTTGTAGAAGGGAGAGTACTTGTCGGGGAAGCCGGGCATCGTGCAGCCGATGCAGGCGGCGCCCGCGACCATGCAGCCACCCATGTGGTTGATCGCACCGCGCTCGACGATGTTGCACTGCACGACGGGGCCCCAGCAGCCGATCTCGACCAGGCATTCGTTGTCGCCCGGCTCCTCGGCGAAGACGCCCTCCTCGTAGTAGCCGGCCTTCGGGCAGTGGCGATGCACGGTCTCGGTGAACAGCCACGCCGGCCGTCCGAGGTCGTCGAACAGCGGCAGCGGCGCGATGCCCTGCAGGAACAGCAGGACTGCCTGGACCGTGTCGGTGATGTTGTCGCCCACCGGCGAGCAGCCGGGCAGGTTGACGACCGGCACGCCCAGCGCGGAGCGGTAGTCCTTGCCGAGATAGTCCATCAGGCTCATCGAGCCGGTGATGTTGCCGGCGGCCGCCGGGATGCCGCCCCAGCTCGCGCACGTGCCGACCGCGACGTAGGCGGCGGCACCGGGGGCGAGCCGCCAGAGCCAGTCCGTGACGCGGTTGGGCTGCTCGGTGTCGTGGTTGGGGTCGAACCCGCCGACGCCCATGCCCGAGAAGTAGCCCTCGCCGGCGGGGAACGCCTGGTCGTCGGGCACGGACCCTTCGAGGCAGACGACGTAGGGGGCACCCAGCTCGCCGCGCGCGGCGGCCATCATCGGGCGCATCAGCTCCTCGCCCGCGCCCGGGTTCAGCACCGGGTGGTGCAGCACGACCTTGGGAAGGTTGGGGATCCTGCCGAGCAGGAGGTCCTCGACCGAGGGGTTCGTCGCCGCCGTGGCCGCGATCGAGCAGCCGTCACAGCTCATCCCCGCGATCCAGAAGACGTGAACGATGTTGAGCGGCCCGTCGGGGCTTCCCCCGAGGCCCCCCAGCCCGATCGGCGCATTCGCCCCGAAGACCGCCCCCGCGTGGGGCACGGTCTTGAGCTTCAGATCCTCGCCATAGCCCGTCCGTTCATACGCCATTGATCTACCTTCTCCTCCCGATCCGTTGGGCTGCTGTGTGTATGGTACATATACGGGACGGTCTCGCAGCGCCAAACGGCCCATCCAACGCAGATGGGCGCGGAACTGCTCCTCGGCGGACGCCGCTTTTCTCTACCTTCTCAGCCATGAACGTCGACCGCAGCAACCTCTTCCCAGTCGACACCCGCGTGGTGCTCCAGACGCTGGTGGAGAAGGTCCACGATCTCGTCGAGGATCGCCTCGCGAACGAGCCGCCCGAGGCGATCCTGCCGGTGCTCGACTCCAGGGAGCAGCTCGTCGTGGCGACCAAGTACCCGGCCGTCGACAGGGGGTTGCGCAGGGCGGGCTATCTCACGCGGGTAATAGAAGTCGAGATATTCGAGCCTGCGCAGAGCGTCGCCGGCTGGCTCTCCGAGCGGATCGAGGAGCGCCTCGCGGCCGGCGACGATCGCTCCGAGGCGATCGTGAGCGTCTGTACCGCGATCGCGCGCGAGGAGCCGCTCGAGAAGCCGAACCCCGACGACGAGAACGCGTGGAGCTGGCGCGTGCCGGGCCCGGGAGGGCACGTGCGCCACTACCTCTCCCGCCGGTCGATCGGCGATCACCTGCAACGGGACCCCGAGCAGGGCGCGATCGACGATCCAGCCGAGCTCAAGCGCCCCTGGATCTACGGCTTCTTCGTGCGCGCGTGCGAGGAGGCGCTCGAGCCCGCGCTCGCCGCCGGCGGCGAGGATTCGCCCGCCGCCGGCGACGACCTTCCAGCGGGCGGCGACGACCTTCCAGCGGGCGGCGACGACCCCGCCGCCGACGTCGATGACGCCGGCTCGTAGCGTGCCGGCCGGCCGCTGCTAGGATGCGCGGCCGCATGCCGAGCATCAACCAACTGATCCGCAAGGGCCGCAAGAAGCCCAACAGGAAGGTGGCCACCACGGGCCTCAAGTCCGGGCAGGGGCGCAAGAAGCGCACTGCCGCGCCACAGCGGCGCGGAGTCTGCACGCGCGTCTACACCACCACGCCGAAGAAGCCGAACTCGGCGCTGCGGAAGGTCGCCCGCGTGCGGCTGACGAACGGCATGGAGGTGACGTCCTACATCCCGGGCGAGGGCCACAACCTCCAGGAGCACTCGGTCGTGCTGATCCGCGGCGGCCGGGTCAAGGACCTGCCCGGCGTTCGCTACAAGGTCGTCCGCGGCACGCTCGACGCCTCCGGGGTGACCGAGCGCAAGCGCTCGCGCTCCCACTACGGCGCGAAGGCCAAGTAGTGCCCGCCCTTCCGACTCGCGGGAGCCACTGACGCCATGCCACGCCGCGCCGCAGCCGGGGCCCGTCCCCTCGATCCCGACGCCATCCACTCCTCGAAGCTCGTCCAGCAGGTGATCAACAAGGTCATGGTCGACGGCAAGAAGTCGACCGCCGAGAAGATCGTCTACGACGCGCTCGAGGCGCTCGCGCGCAAGACCAGCGAGGAGCCGGTCGTCGCGCTCGAGAACTCGATCAAGAGCCTCACGCCCGTGCTCGAGGTCCGCTCGCGGCGGGTCGGCGGAGCGACCTACCAGGTGCCCGTCGAGGTCCCCTCGACCCGCGCGCGCACGCTCGCGGTCCGCTGGCTGGTGGAGTTCGCGCGCAAGCGGCGCGAGAAGACGATGGCCGAGCGGCTTGCGGGGGAGCTGCTCGACGCCGGATCCCAGCAGGGCCTCGCCTACAAGCGCAAGGACGACATCTACCGCATGGCTCAGGCCAACAAGGCGTTCGCCCACTACCGCTGGTAGTCCGCGCCGGTCCCGCCCTGCGCCGGGCGCCGAGGGCCACCCGCCGTGCAAGTTCTCCTGCACGGGGAGGGAATTACTTGAAGACCGCGACGAGGCCCCCTAGCCTGCTGCGCGTACTGACGGCGAATCCCCATCGGGGCTGCGAGGTGAGCGCGAATATGAGGCGACAGCGGGCACAGGACTTGCGGGCGGAGGTCGACCGGCTGCCGCTCGGCACGCGCCAGGCGATGCTGCGAGGGGTCGAGACGCACCCGATCATCGTCGGGGCCGACGGCAATATCCGCGGGGGGATGTGCCCGATGATGGCCGCCTCGACCGGCTCCCCCAAGCAGATCGGAAAGCCTTTCGCCCGCGCGTGGGACTCCTACGCCGGCGTGCACTTCTCCCGCCCCGCCTCGAGGCGCGAGCTGCTCACCCTCAAGACGATGCTCGAGGCGAGCATCGAGGTGGAGTCCGGGTCACCGGTCGATCTGACCGCCGCGATCGGATCCTTCGAGGCCGCGATCGAGCACAGTCACCCCGCAGAGAGCCGCCCCGCCGTTGCCGCGGCCGCCGCGTTCGCTCCGGCCGTCGGCGCGCGGGCCGCTGCCCCCGCCGGCGATCCGCCCGAGTTCGACCTGGGCGAGGCGATCACCGCGCACGAGGCCGCCAAGGCGCGCAACCGCGACGCCGAGCGTCGGGCCGCCGAGCGCCGGGCCGCCAGGGAGGCCGAGCGCGCTCCGCGCGAGCGGCCGGACACTGGCGAGCGCGACCGCAGCGACGAGCTCGAAGGCCGTCACGGCTGGGCCTGGCTGCGACCGTTCCGTCGCTACGACGACTACGAGCGCGCCCTGCAGGTGCTCGAGGACGCGGAGCGCGCGGGTCTGGCCGCCTCCGGCGGGGACCCGGGCCATGCCGACTCCGGCGAGCGCGAGCTCGCCGGGTGCGGCGCCGGACAGGGCTAGGGGCCCCCGACCAAGCATTAGGGCCGGGCGGGCGGTCCGGGGGGTTCGCGCCCCCCGACGCCCTGCGACGGAGGGACCTGCTCGGATCTCGCGCGAGCGCGCCGGCGCGTGGCGGAGAGCCCGCTCGCGAGTGACAGTGCCCCCGCGCCGACGAGCAGCAGCGCGCCGGCGAGCTCGGTGTACAGCCCGCTGCCCGCCCGCCCGGTCGCTCCCTCGTAGGTGAGGCCGACCGCCCCGGTCGCGTGGACCTCGGGGAGGTCGCGCAACACCCCGAGCGCAAGTGCCACCACCGCGATCCCGAGCAGCGCGGACGCCGCCGGCCGGCTTGCCCGGGGGCCGGCACCGAAGGACAGCACCACCGCGACCGCGCCCAGCAGCAGCAGAGCGCCGCCGTGGCGCTCGAACCCGCTCAGCTCGCAACGATCGAGCGCCCTCAGGTCGGCGATCTCACGGCAGGCGCGTCCCGGTATCTCCACCGCGGCGACCGTCGCAGGCTCCGTGGCGATCAGCAGCAGGCCGCCCGTCGCGCCGAGCCCGAGGACCCAGACCGCCGCCCCCCGGCCGGCCCGGGCCCGCGTCGCTGAGTGGCGCGCCCGAGTCTGCAGCGGGGCTGGACGCCTCATCGGGGTGCGAGCCTAGCGCGACCTCCCGGGATCCCGCTCTCCGACGGGGAGCAGGGGCAATCCTCTGCTACCATCCCCAACCGTTCACCGCGCGGATCATGCGCCGGTGGTCACGCCCGGTACGCGAGATTTCGGCTCCGCGTCCCGGGCACTCGAAACCTCATGGAGACCTCGACCACATAGAGACCTCGCCCGGGCGACACCGCAATGCAGCATGGGGCCCGGCACGGGCCTTTTTCTTGCCCGCGTACAGAAAGACTCTCGGAACTTCAGATGCCACGCAAGGTCGCACTCGACAAGACCCGCAACATCGGGATCATGGCCCACATCGACGCGGGTAAGACGACGACGACCGAGCGGATCCTCTTCTACACGGGGCGTACCCACAAGATGGGCGAGGTCCACGAGGGCGCGGCCGTGATGGACTGGATGGCCCAGGAGCAGGAGCGCGGAATCACGATCACCTCCGCTGCAACGACGGCCTCCTGGGACGGGCACCGGATCAACATCATCGACACGCCCGGTCACGTGGACTTCACGGTCGAGGTGGAGCGCTCGCTGCGCGTCCTGGACGGTGCGATCGCGCTGTTCGACTCCGTCGCCGGTGTTGAGCCGCAGTCGGAGATGGTCTGGCGCCAGGCCGACAAGTACCGCGTGCCGCGTATCGCCTACATCAACAAGATGGACCGGGTCGGGGCCGACTTCGCCCGCTCGGTGGAGACGATGCGCGATCGGCTCGGCGCCGACGGGCAGACCGAGGGCGCCGGCATGGCGATCCCGATCCAGCTTCCGATCGGTGCCGAGGGCGGCTTCACCGGCATCGTCGACCTCATCACCATGCAGGCCGTCATCTACCGCGACGACCTCGGCCAGGAGTGGGGCGAGGAGGAGATTCCCGCCGACATGGCCGACGCGGCGCGCGAGGCCAGGACGCACCTGATCGAGGCGCTCGCCGACTACGACGAGCAACTGATGGAGGACTACCTCGAGGAGAAGCCGATCGAGGCCGACCGCCTCAGGGAGGACATCCGCAAGGCGACGCTCGACATCTCGATCTTCCCGGTGATGTGCGGCTCCTCGTTCAAGAACAAGGGCGTCCAGCCGCTGCTCGACGCGGTCGTGGACTACCTCCCCTCCCCGCTCGACGTGCCGCCGATGATCGGACTCGAGCCGCCCGCGAAGGGCTCCGGCGGGGAGGAGACCGAGGCGGTGCGCGCGGCGTCCGACGAGGCCCCCTTCTCCGCCCTCGCGTTCAAGGTCATGTCCGATCCGTTCGTCGGCAAGCTGACCTACTTCCGCGTCTACTCGGGTTCGCTCGACGCCGGAGGGCGGATCCTCAACGCGTCGACCGGACGCACCGAGCGCGTCGGGCGCATCCTGATGATGCACGCCAACCATCGCGAGGAGGAGGAGACGCTCTACGCGGGCGACATCGCCGCGGGAGTCGGGCTCAAGCAGACCTCCACCGGTGACACGCTCAGCGCGCCCGAGGCGCCGATCCGGCTCGAGACGATCTCCTTTCCGGACCCGGTCGTGCACGTCTCGATCGAGCCCAAGACGAAGGCCGACCAGGAGAAGATGGGCGTCGCCCTGTCGCGTCTCGGCGAGGAGGATCCGACCTTCCACATCCGCACCGACGAAGAGACGGGCCAGACCGTGATCTCCGGGATGGGAGAGCTCCATCTCGAGGTGATCGTCGACCGCATGAAGCGGGAGTTCAACGTCGAGGCCGGTGTCGGCAGGCCGCAGGTGGCCTACCGTGAGACGGTCCGCGGCGAGGCGAAGAAGGTCGAGGGCAAGTTCATCCGCCAGACCGGCGGCTCGGGTCAGTACGGGGTGGTCTACATCGACATGGAGCCGGCGCCCGGCGAGGGCTTCGACTTCGTCAACAAGGTCAAGGGCGGGTCGGTGCCCTCGGAGTTCATCCCGGCCGTCGAGAAGGGCGTCGAGGAAGCGCTCGAGTCGGGCGTCAAGGCGGGCTTTCCGATGGTCGACGTGCGCGTGACCCTGACCGATGGCAAGTACCACGACACCGACTCCTCGGAGATCGCGTTCAAGGTGGCCGGGTCGCTCGCCGCCAAGGAGGCTGCCAGACGCGCCAAGCCGGTCCTGCTCGAGCCGGTCATGGCGGTCGAGGTGACGACGCCGGAGGACTACGTCGGCACCGTGATCGGCGACCTGTCGAGCCGCAGGGGCCGCGTCGAGACCCAAGAGCCGCGTGGCAACGCGATCGCCGTGCAGGCGAGCGTGCCGCTGTCCTCGATGTTCGGCTACGCGACGGACCTGCGCTCCAACACGCAGGGTCGAGCGACGTACTCGATGCAGTTCGACCGTTACGACGAGGTTCCCGGCAGCATCGCCGCGGAGATCGTAGAGAACCGGACCGGGGAGCCCGGCTCGGCGGCAGCGTAGACGCAGGCGACGCGAAGGACTCGGCGTCGATGCCAAGTCCTCGGATGAGGTTGCGAAGGATTCGGCGTCCGTGCCGGACCCTTCAAAGGAGTATGTTTCCCAGGTTCGCCTTCGCCGCGTGCGACAGGCCGCCTCCCAAGACTTTCTGAAAGGAGCACCCAGTGGCGAAGGAGAAGTTCGAGCGCGACAAGCCGCACTGCAACGTCGGCACCATCGGTCATATCGACCACGGCAAGACCACGCTCACGGCTGCGATCACGAACGTGCTCGCCGAGGCCCAGGGCGGCGGCGAGGCGAAAACCTTCGAGGAGATCGACAACGCTCCCGAGGAGAGGGAGCGCGGGATTACGATCGCGACCTCCCACGTCGAGTATCAGACCGACAACCGTCACTACGCCCACGTCGACTGCCCGGGCCACGCCGACTACATCAAGAACATGATCACGGGCGCCGCCCAGATGGACGGGGCCATCCTGGTGGTTGCCGCCAACGATGGTGCCATGCCCCAGACGCGCGAGCACATTGTGCTGGCGCGGCAGGTCAACGTTCCCTCGCTGGTGGTCGCCCTGAACAAGATCGACATGGTCGAGGACGAGGAGTTCGTCGAGTTGGTCGAGCTCGACCTCCGCGAGCTGCTCTCCCGCTACGAATTCCCCGGCGACGACCTGCCGATCGTGCGGGTCTCCGCGCTGAAGGCGCTGGAGGGCGACCCGGAGGCGGCCGAGGGCATCACCAAGCTGCTCGACGCGGTGGACAACTTCATCCCCGAGCCGGAGCGGAAGAACGACCTGCCCTTCCTGATGCCTGTCGAGGACGTTTTCACCATCCAGGGCCGGGGCACTGTCGTGACTGGCCGCGTCGAGCGTGGCACGCAGAAGATCAACGAGCCGGTCGAGATCATCGGCATCCGGCCCACGAGGACCACGGTGGTCACGGGCCTCGAGACCTTCCACAGGCAGATGGACTCGGTCCAGGCGGGCGACAACGTGGGCGCCCTGCTGCGCGGCATAGGTCGGGAGGACGTGGAGCGCGGTCAGGTGCTGGGCAAGCCGGGCTCGATCACACCGCACACGAAGTTCAAGGCGAACGTGTACGTGCTGACCAAGGAGGAGGGCGGCCGGCACAAGCCGTTCTTCTCCAACTACAGGCCCCAGTTCTATATGCGTACCACCGACGTGACGGGTACCATCTCGCTGCCCGAGGGCGTGGAGATGTGCATGCCGGGCGACAACGTCGAGATGACCATCGAGCTCATCACGCCCATCGCCTGCGAGCAGGGTCTGCGCTTCGCCATCCGCGAGGGCGGCCGCACAGTGGGCGCCGGCGTCGTGACCGAAGTCCTTCAGTAGCGAATAGGTATAGGTAGGGGAGCTCGCAGGTGAAAGCAACGCGACTTGGCCGACGCTTGCGCGCTCCAGCTTTTCGCACTCTTCGCACGGAGCTGGGGTTCTAGTGGCGCAGAAGATACGGATCCGGTTGAAGGCCTACGACCACAAGGTCTTGGACCAGGCGGCCGACAAGATCGTCGACACCGCCCGGCGTACGAACGCGCGCATAGCTGGACCCATCCCACTGCCGACGGAGATCAACAAGATGACGGTGATTCGTTCGCCGTTCATCGACAAGGATTCCCGGGAGCAGTTCGAGATGCGCACTCACAAGCGAATAGTGGACATCCTGGACCCGAACCCCCGGGTCGTCGATGCTCTCATGCACATCACCCTGCCGGCCGGCGTCTCGATCGAGATCAAGCTCTGATGGCGAAGAAGAAGTCGGCGCCCGCGGTAAAGGGGCTGCTCGGCCGCAAGCTCGGCATGACCCAGCTCTTCAATCCAGACGGCACGCTATCAGCCGTGACAGTGGTGGAGGCCGGTCCCTGCCGCGTGCTCGATCTCCGCACCGAAGAGAAGGACGGCTACGCGGCCGCGCGGCTCGCGTTCGACCCCGTCCCGGCGCGCCGGCTGAGCAAGCCACTGGCCGGTGAGTTCAAGAAGGCAGGCATCGAACCTGCCCGCCAAGTGATCGAGCTCCGTGGTGCCGAGGGCCTGCAAGCTGGCGAGGAACTGCGCTGTGATGTCTTCGCCGAGGGCGAGCTGGTTGACGTCACCGCCAAGAGCAAGGGCAAGGGCTTCCAGGGCATGGTGAAGCGCCACCGTTTCTCACGAGGTCCTGAGAGTCACGGTTCCATGAACGTGCGTCAGCCCGGATCGATCGGCGCCACCGATGCAGCTCGAGTGTTCAAAGGCGTGAAGATGGCAGGCCACATGGGCGCGGCGCGCACGACAGTGCAGGGCGTGAAGGTCTTGAGGGTCGATCACGACAGGAACCTGCTGCTGCTCCACGGCTCAGTGCCGGGGGCCTATGGCTCGCTGGTCCTGATCCGTGGTTCCGTCAAGCAGAGGGCAGGCAGGTGATGGCTGACGACAAGGACAAGTTGCAGGAGCCAACCAGCGCTGCTGCCGGGGAGCAGGAGCTCGAGCCCAAGCCTGCAGCTGTCGAAATGGCGGCCGAGGAGCTCGAACCGGGCAAGCGCAAAACGGGCGCGCGCAGCTCGAGCGCGGCCAGGGTGCGGAGCCACGCCAAGCCAGGGCCGAAGGCCGAGTCGGCGGCGGCCGGGAAGCTCGCTGAGGACGAGTCGGCGGATCCGTTGTCGGTGCCGACCTACACGGCGAGTGGCGAGCGGGCCGGCCGCTTCGAGCTGCCCGAGTCGATCTTCGGCCAGGTCCCGCACATGGCAGTCATGCACCAGGCTTTTCTCCGCCAGCGCAACAATGCCCGGCAGGGCACTGCCAAGGTCAAGCACAGGGATGAGGTTTCTGGCGGCGGCGTCAAGCCCTACCGGCAAAAGGGCACAGGCCGCGCCCGGCACGGGTCCACGCGCGAGCCCTCGATGGTTGGCGGCGGCACGGTTTTCGGCCCTGAGCCCCGCTCTTTTGCTGAGAGGATGCCGCGCAAGATGCGCCGGCTCGCCCTGCGCTCGGCGCTGAGCGTCAAGGCGAGCGAGCGCAAGGTGACGGTGCTGGAGAACTTCGTGATCGATAAGCCGCGGACTGCCGAGATGGTGAGCTTGCTTCATGCCATCGGCGTCGACGACACGGCTCTGGTTGTGCTGCCGGCCGCGAACGAGGTGGTCGCCCGCTCGACCAGCAACCTGCCCTGGGCCAAGGTCATTCTGGCCAGCAACCTGAATCTCTACGACCTGTTCACTCACGATCGCGTGATCATCGCCAAGGACGCGGTGAGCGTGCTCGAGGAGACCTTCAGTCCACCCGCTCCGCGGCGAGGCTGGGTGGCCGGGGAGGCAAGCGAATGAGAGCGCCCGTCGAGGTTCTCTTCGGACCGCTGGTGAGCGAGCGCTCCTACACGCTCTACCAGGAGGGCCGCTACACCTTCAGGGTGGCGCCCGACGCGACCAAGAACGAGATAGCGAAGGCGCTGGAGGAGCACTACCAGGATCAGGGCGTGAGGGTCCGGGCGGTCAACACCGTGAACGTGCGCGGCAAGGTTCGGCGCACAGGCCGGCGCGGCCTTACCGGCCGCACTGCCGATTGGAAGAAGGCGATCGTGACGCTGGCTCCAGGCCAGAAGATCGAAGGCCTGTTCGGGAGCCTTTGATGCCCATCAAGCAGTACAAGCCGACAAGTCCTGGCCGCCGCTTTCTGAAGACCGCGAGCTTCGAGGAGCTGACGGCCGCCGAGCCCGAGAAGAGCCTGCTGGAGCCGCTCAAGAACAACGCCGGCCGCAACAACCAGGGCAAGATCACAACGCGACATCGCGGCGGCGATGGGCGGCGCAGCTACCGCCGGATCGACTTCCGCCGCGACAAGGTGGGAGTCCCCGGCAAGGTCGCGACCATCGAGTACGACCCCAACCGCTCCGCGCGCATAGCCCTGATTCACTACGCGGACGGGGAGAAGCGGTACATCCTGGCGCCGCTGGGACTTAGGGTGGGAGATCAGATCCATAGCGGGTCGGAGGCTCCGGTCCGGGTCGGCAATTCCATGCCGCTGCAGCGGATCCCTGTGGGGTCCACCGTTCACAACATCGAGCTCACGCTCGGCCGCGGGGGCCAGTTGGTCCGCTCGGCAGGCACGTCGGCGCAGCTGCTGGCCAAGGAGGGCGACTATGCCGTGGTACGCATGCCCTCCGGCGAATTGCGTCGCATCCACGTTCGCTGCGCGGCCACGCTCGGTCAGGTTGGTAACCTGGACCACGAGAACGAGTCCGGCGGCAAGGCGGGCCGCTCCCGCTGGCTGGGCAAGCGCCCGACAGTGCGCGGCTCAACCATGAACCCTGTCGACCACCCGCACGGCGGTGGCGAAGGCAAGACCGGCCCCGGCGGCAACCCCAAGACGCCTTGGGGCAAGCCCGCGCTGGGTTTCCGCACCCGGAAGCCGAAGAAGGCTTCCAGCTCGCTCATCATCCGACGTCGTGAGAAGAAGTAGAGAAATCAGAAAGCAATGTCCCGTTCGCTGAAAAAAGGACCCTTCGTCGACGCCAAGCTGGAAGCCAAGGTCGGCAAGCTGAACGCGTCCCGGGAGAAGAAGGTCATCCGCACCTGGGCGCGGGCGTCGACCGTGTTCCCGGAGATGGTGGGCCACACGGTCGCCATCCATGACGGCCGCAAGCACGTTCCGGTCTTCATCAGCGAGAACATGGTTGGTCACAAGCTCGGCGAGTTCGCGCCGACCCGGCATTTCCGCAGCCATACCGGGGGCGCCAAGACCGAGCGGGCCTCGAAGGTTCGTTAGGAAACAGATGGAAGTTCTGGCTCGTTCCAAGTACATCCGGCGTACTGCCCGCAAGGCGCGGCTGGCGGCCGACATGGTGCGCGGCATGCGTGTCAGCGAGGCGTTGGCGCAGCTCGAGTACTCGCCCAAGCACGCCGCCCAGGATGTGGCGAAAGCCGTCAAGTCCGCTGCCGCGAATGCCGAGCACAACCACAATCTGGATCGGGCTGACCTCTGGCTGAAAACGGTGGTCGTCGACGAGGGGCCGACCATGAAGCGCATCCGGCCGGTCAGCCGGGGCATGGCGCATCAGTACTTCAAGCGCACCTGCCATATCACGGCCATCGTCGAGGACCGGCCGGAGGCTGCGCCGGCTCGGCCGGCCCGCCGCCGGCAGGCCGCTCGGAGCGCGAGGCCAGCGGCGGAAACCGAAGCTGCCGTCGAGGGGGAAAGCTAAATTGGGTCACAAGGTCCACCCGAACGGGTTTCGGCTCGGTTCCTACAGGAATTGGGAAGCCAACTGGTTCGTCGCCGACAAGGACTACACCAAGGTGCTTCATGAGGACCTGGCGATGCGCAAGTTCATCTCCGGCCGCCTGAAGAACGCCGGAGTGGCGAGGATCGAGACCGAGCGCTCTTCCAACGCCCAGCTGGCGGTCACCATCTACACCGCCAAGCCGGGCATCGTCATCGGCAAGGGCGGAGCGTCGGTGGACGCCCTCCGCAACGATCTGGAGAAGCTTTTCGGGAGCAGGGTGAAGATCTCGATCCAGGAGATCAAGCAGCCTGAGCTGGACGCCCAGTTGGTGGCTGAGAACATCGCGCTCCAGATCGAGCGCCGGATCAGCCACCGACGAGCCATGAAACAGTCGATCATGCGAACCATGCGCGCCGGCGCCAAGGGCGTTCGGATAGCGCTCGGCGGCAGGCTGCGCGGCGGCGAGATGGCCCGCCGGGAATGGGATCGCGAGGGTCAGGTGCCCCTCCACACCCTGCGGGCCGACATCCGCTTCGGCCGGGCCACCGCCAAGACCACATTCGGTGTGATAGGCGTCAAGTGCTGGATCTACCGCGACCTCCTGGCGCCCAAGCGCCGGGGCGTCGAGCTGGTGCCTGAGAACCTGGCCCGCCAGGCCGATGCTGCCGCCATCGAGGTCCGCCGGGCTGCCGCCGCGCAGGCGCAGGCTCAAGCTCCGCTGCCGTCAGGCACGCTGGAGGCCGCGGCAGTCAACCAGAACCCGAGTGACCCCAAGGTCGCTGCCGCCAACCTGGCTGAGCAGGTCGCCGGCGAGCGGGCTGGGACCGGGCTGCGCCAGCGAGCCCCTCGGCCGCCAGGCACCCCGGCCAGCGAGGCCGAGCGGCGCAGCCAGCCAGGTACGAGGGCCAGGACCGTCCGGCCGGCCGAGCTGCCGAGACCGGCACCCGCGAAGGCTGAGGCGCCCGCTAAGGCTGAGACGCCCGCGCAGGCTGAGGTGCCCGCGCCAGCGAAGTCCCGCGCGTCCGAACAGGCGCCGCCGGCTGCTCCGGCCGAAGGCAGCATGGAAGCCGGCGGCGGGTTGAGCGCCGGCCAGGCGGGCGGCGAGAAGCCGGCCGGCCCTGACCCGGAGACGGGCGGCCCAGTTGTCGCCGCGGTTGTCGAGGCGGCCGGCTCCGTTGTCGCATCGGCGATCTCGCGCATCCTGCCAACGTCCGAGTCGGACAAGGCGGACAAGCCCCAGGAGAAGAAGGGCCCCAAGACGAAGACCACTGGCGGTGAAGAGCGGAAGCGGCCGGCCGCCGCAGCAGACGAGGAGGGGGAGCCGGATGCTACTTCCTAAGCGCGTAAAACACCGCAAGCAGCACAAGGGCCGGCGGGGTGGCGTCGCCACTCGCGGCGCGACTATCGCCTTCGGCCAGTTTGCCCTCCAGGCAGAGGAAGCCTGCTGGATGACGAATCGGCAGATCGAGGCAGCTCGCCGGGCGATGACCCGCCACGTTAAGCGCGGCGGCCAGATCTGGATCCGGATCTTTCCCGACAAACCCGTGACCAAGAAGCCGGCAGAAACCCGGATGGGCTCGGGCAAGGGCAATCCGGAAGGCTGGGTGGCGGTGATCAAGCCTGGCCGAGTTCTCTTTGAGATGGCCGGCGTGAACGCCGAAACTGCCAAGGAGGCCATGCGCCTGGCGGCGGCCAAGCTGCCGGTGAAGACGCGGTTCATAATGGCCGAGGAGTCTCGGGCCACTCAGCTAGCACACGCCGGAGGCGGAGAATGATCAGAGCCGCTGAGCTCGCCGAACTGGACTCAGAACAGCTGGCAGCCCGCCTCAGCAGCGAGCGCAGGGAGCTCTACGAGCTGCGTTTCAAGCTGGCCGTGGGACAGCTTGAGAACAACCGGCAGGTGCGGCGGGTTCGCAAGAACATTGCGCGCATCCTGACAGTGGTCCAGCAGCGACGGCTGAACGGCGACGACGTGCTGGTGCAGCCTCGAGAAACACCCGAAGCCGTGGAAGCCGAAGCTCAGGCGGGCGAGGGCCAGGCCGGCGAGGACGATGCCCCGGAGGCTGCCGAGCCGGCTGGCCGCACACGCGCTCGGGCAAGACGCGCCGGCCAAGAGGATGTCTAGATGAGTCAAGTTCAACCAGAACAGCAGGCGGCGGAGCGCAGCCGCGGCCTGCGCAAGGTTCGCACCGGGCGAGTGGTCTCCGACAGGATGGAGAAGACGGTCATCGTCCAGGTGCCGGGCCTCAAGTCGCACCCGCTCTACAAGAAGGTGATGCGGCAGCGAACGCGCTTCAAGGTGCATGACGAGAGCGATCAGTGCCAGGTCGGCGATCTGGTCAGGATCATGGAGACGCGGCCCATCTCCAAGGACAAGCGCTGGCGTGTGCTGGAAGTCGTCGAGAAGGCCAGATAAGCTGTGATCCAGCAAGAATCCAGGCTCCGAGTGGCCGACAACAGCGGTGCCCGGGAACTGCTCTGCATCCGGGTGATGGGCGGCTCCTATCGTCGCTACGCTTCGGTGGGCGACGTGATCACCGCGACAGTCAAATCGGCCCAGCCAGGCGGCCAGGTTAAGAAGGGCGAGGTGGTGAAAGCCGTGGTCGTCAGGGTGGCCAAGGAATATCGTCGCCCGGATGGCTCGAACATCCGCTTCGACGACAACGCAGCGGTGATCATCAATCCCCAGAACAATCCCAGGGGCACGCGCATCTTCGGCCCGGTGGCCCGCGAGCTGCGCGAGCGCAACTTCATGAAGATTGTGTCCCTGGCTCCGGAGGTGCTTTGAGTTGCTGAAGAACAAGGCAAGCGCCGCCAGGCTTTCGAAACCTGACCTGGCGGCCGGGGACACGGTGGTGGTACTGGCCGGGAAGGACAAGGGCAAGCGAGGCGAGGTTCTGCGCACGCTGCCCGCGGCCGGCAAGATAGTGGTGCGCGGCGTGAACCTCAAGAAGCGGCACACCAAGGCAGGCAGCCGGGTCGCGGGGAACGTTGTCCAGCAAGGTGGCATCGTCGACTTTGAGTCGCCGTTGGACTACAGCAACGTGATGCTTTTCTGTCCGGCCTGTGAGCGGCCGACGCGGATCCGTCACACAGTCCTGGAGGGTGGTCGCAAGGCGCTGGAGTGCGTCAAGTGCGGCGAGCCCTACCAGCGGGTTCGGAAGACGGAGGCCCAGTGAGCACAGCTACTGCGAACACCGGCAGCCGGTCGCCTGACCTGCAGCAGACGTATCTGGAGAAGGCGGTACCCGCCCTGCAGAGGGAATACGACTACGACAACGTGATGGAGGTGCCTCGCGTGGCGAAGGTGATCCTCAACATCGGCATCGGCGAGGCGAAGGACAACCCGCGCGCGTTGGAGGCGGCCGTCGCCGACGTCCGCACCATGACCGGCCAGCAGCCGGTGGTGGTGAAGGCGCGTCGCTCGGTCGCGGCGTTCAAGCTGCGCGAGGGCATGCCGGTGGGGATCAAGGCCACGCTGCGGGGCCGCCGGATGTGGTTCTTTCTGGAGAGGCTGATCGGCCTCGCCCTGCCGCGCATAAGGGACTTCCGCGGCATCAGCGGCGAGGGTTTCGACGGCCGCGGCAACTATTCGCTGGGGCTGCGGGAGCAGATCATCTTTCCCGAGATCGACTACGACAAGATCGACAAGCTGCGAGGTTTCGAGGTTTCGATAGTGACTACAGCCAAAACCGACGAAGAGGCCCGCGCGCTGCTGACCCAGCTGGGTATGCCATTCCGCAAGCGGGAAGACCGGTGAGCAGCGTGCAGCGGAGGAGTGAGTAAGTGGCCAAGAAGTCAGCGATTGAGAGCTGGAAGAAACCGCCCAAGTTCGCAGTGCGGTTGCGCAACCGCTGCCGCCTGTGCGGACGGCCGCGCGCCTACATGCGAAAGTTTGGCATGTGCCGCATCTGTTTTCGAACGCTTGCCGCCGAGGGCAGGATCCCCGGCGTGATGAAGTCGAGTTGGTGATGGCAAGAGCGGGAACCGGTGTCGTCTCCGACCCGATCGCAGACATGCTGACTCGCATCCGGAACGCCAATACGGCTCGTCACGGGGAGGTGCGGGTCCCGGCTTCGCGCCTGAAGCTCGAGGTGGCCCGGGTCCTGAAGGACGAGGGCTACATCGGCGGCTACACGGTTGACAAGGAGCCGGAGTGGGTGGGCGAGACGCTCACCATAAGCTTCAAGGCTCGGCCCGACCGCAAGCGCGTGATCTCAGGCGTGAAGCGGATCAGCCGGCCCGGTCTTCGCGTCTACGCCCGGAAGACGGAGATCCCGCGTGTCCTGGGTGGGCTGGGAGTGGCCATCCTCTCCACCAGCCAGGGCGTGATGAGCGGGCGCCAGGCCCTTCGCGCCGGTCTCGGCGGCGAAGTGCTGGCGTATGTCTGGTAGGAACTGCTAAAGAGATATGTCCAGGATTGGAAAACTTCCCATCCCGCTGCCGAGTGGCGTCGACTTCACGGTGGAGCGGAATCACGTGACCGCCAAGGGCCCCAAGGGCACGCTGGCGCGTGCGCTGCCGGCGCAGATCAGCGTCAAGGTCGCAGACGGCAGCATCGTCTGCGAGCGGCCGACCGACGGTCGCGAGCATCGATCGCTGCACGGGCTGACGAGAACGCTTGTGGCAAACATGGTGACTGGTGTTTCAACCGGTTTCCGCAAGGATCTGGAGTTGGTGGGCGTCGGCTATCGAGCCGCCAAGCAGGGCAATGAACTGGTGCTGAACCTCGGGTTTTCCCACCCTGTCCGGATCACGCCGCCGGAGGGCGTCGACATCCAGGTGACCGACCCCACGCATTTCGCGGTGCTCGGGGCGAACAAGGAGGACGTCGGGCAGCTGGCGGCCAAGCTGCGCAAGCTGCGTCCGCCGGAGCCGTACAAGGGCAAGGGCATGATGTACAGGGGCGAGGTGGTCCGCCGCAAGGCCGGCAAGGCCGGCAAGGGGGCCAAGTAGTGCTGAAGCAGTTCGACCGCAAGCAGGCTCGCCAGAAAAGGCACAGGCGGGTCAGAGTGAGGGTCCGGGGCACGTCCGAGCGGCCGAGGCTCACCGTCTTCCGCAGCCTGAATCACGTCTACGTACAGCTCATAGACGATGTCCAGGGCCGCACCGTCGCCGCCGCCTCGACGCTGCAGCTGAAGACGGGCAAGAGCGACCTCGGAGCCGCGCAGGCGGTGGGTAGGGCAATCGCTGAGCGGGCCAAGGACGCCGGTGTGGCGGCTGCCGTGTTCGATCGCAGCGGCTTCCTTTACCACGGCAGGGTCAAGGCTCTCGCTGACGCCGCTCGTGAAGCGGGCCTGGAGTTCTAGTGTCCTCGAACCGAAGCTTCTTGCATCTTCGCGGGCTAGGCGACCGGGCGCCTGCGGCGCTGAAGCCTGCGTCGAGGGGCCCGGCGCTGCGTCGTCACGCATCCCCCGGATGCGCTCCTCCCTACGCCACCCTTTCCTTGACTCCGGCCGCCGATCCCGCGAATCTGCCGCGAATCTCAGTTCGAGGACACTAGAAATGGCAATACGTTCCAATTACGGCGAGCGCTCTGAGTTCAGCGAGCGCTTGGTCAGCCTGAACCGCGTGGCGAAGGTCGTGAGGGGCGGGCGAAGGTTCTCCTTTGCCGCCCTGATAGTGGTGGGCGATCAGAACGGCCGCGTCGGCGCCGGGCTGGGCAAAGCGCGCGAGGTGCCCGAAGCCATCCGCAAAGGCGTCGAGATCGCCAAGCGGAACATGATCACAGTCCCGATGGTCGGAACCACCATCCCGCATGAGGTCCGACACAAGTGGGGCGCGGCCAAGGTCATGCTGAAGCCGGCGGCGCCAGGGACCGGCGTGATCTCTGGTGGGGCCATGCGGGCTGTGATCGAGCTGTCAGGCA
Organism: Candidatus Dormiibacter sp.; assembly: GCF_050999135.1. Lineage (NCBI taxonomy): Bacteria > Bacillati > Candidatus Dormiibacterota > Candidatus Dormibacteria > Candidatus Dormibacterales > Candidatus Dormibacteraceae > Candidatus Dormiibacter > Candidatus Dormiibacter sp. The sequence goes on from NZ_JBPCPN010000010.1 coordinate 17,973, forward strand.
TCAAAGACATCCTCACCAAATCGCTGGGGACCAACAATCCGATCAACACTGTCCGCGCCACCATGTCGGCACTCCAGACTCTCCGCACAGCCCAGGAGATCGCGGAGCTGCGCGGCAAGGAGGTCGAGGACATCGTCGGCGCGAAGCTGGCGACCGCCTACCGGCATGCCGCCAGCAGCGGTACGATTCCCGCCGGTGCGGGCCGGGGAGAGAGGAGCTGATGGAGGAGCCAGCGGCCCCCACGCTCAGAGCGACGTGGAAGAAGAGCGCCATCGGCTACTCAGCTGACAAGCGGGCGACCATTACATCGCTTGGCTTTCGCCGTCTCAATGAGACTCGCGAGCTGCCTGACACCGAGCCGGTGCGAGGAATGCTGCGCAAGGTAAGCTTCTTGGTCGCCGTCGAGGGGGAGCCGTGGGAGCCGCCGAAACGCGCGCGTTTCAAGATGCCCCGAACCCGCTCGAACAAGAAACACTCGCGAGGACACTGAGATGCACCTTCACGAACTGCGATCGCCAGACGGCTCGCGCCACAGACCCAAGCGAGTGGGCCGCGGTACGGGCTCGGGCAAGGGCAAGACCTCCGGTCGCGGCCAGAAGGGTCAGAATGCCCGCAGCCAGGGTTTCCGGCTGGGCTTCGAGGGCGGCCAGATGCCGCTCAGCCAGCGGCTGCCGAAGCTCGGCGGGTTCAAGAACCGCTCGCGCGTGGAGTTCGCCCCCGTCAACCTGACCAAGCTGAACCGCTTCGAGGACGGCGCGACACTCACGCCTGAGGCCTTCTACGGCACAGGGCTCGTGGCTCAGGGCCAGCCGATCAAGCTGCTTGGCACTGGCACCCTGCGGCGCAAGCTGACGGTGAGCGCTCACGCGGCCAGCGAGAGCGCGCGCTCGGCGATCGAAGCCAAGGGTGGCAAGGTGACAGTGCTTTCAGCCCAGCCGGCCGCCCAAGATCAGGCGCCCAGCACAGACGACTAGGTAGGCCGCCCAAGTGAACCTGCTGGCGGCGATCTTCAACGCCCTGAGGCTGCCGGAGCTCCGGAACAAGCTCCTGTTTACTGCGGGGCTCCTGGTCGTCTACCGGCTGTTCTCCAACGTCACCATTCCCGGAGCCAGCCCTTCGGCGCTGCAGAGCCTCTTCAACAGCCAACCGCTCCTCGGCCTGCTCGACCTCTTCTCAGGCGGCGGCCTCTCCACCTTCAGTGTGGTGGCGCTGGGCCTGAACCCGTTCATCAATGCCAGCATCATCATGCAGCTGATGACTGTGGTCTCCGTCCGCCTGGACGAGATCTCGAAGGAGGGGGAGCTCGGTCGCCGCCGCTTCACCCGCTGGGTTCGCTACCTGACAGTCCCTCTGGCCTTCGGCCAGTCCTACGGCTTCACGGTTCTGTTCCAGAACGCCACGCCGCCGATCCTGCCGACGAACATGGACTGGTTTCAGCGTCTGACCATCATGCTGACGCTGACCGCCGGCACCGTGCTGGCCATGTGGATCGGCGAGCTGATCACCGAGTACGGGATCGGCAACGGCGTTTCGCTGGTCATCTTTGCCGGCATCGTCGCCCGCGCCCCTCGGACGCTGGGTTCCTCAGTGGTCGGTCACTCCACGGGTGGCGGCCTGGCCGATCTGGTGCCCTTTGTCCTGTTGGGCGTCATCGCTGTGATTGCCATCGCCTTCGTGATCGAGGTGCAGCAGGCCCAGCGCAAGATTCCCATCCAGTCAGCTCAACGCCTGACGGGAGGCCGGACGGTGCAGGGACGGCAGAGCTTCCTGCCGCTGCGGGTCAACACCGCAGGCGTCATCCCGATCATCTTCGCACTCTCGATCATGACCTTCCCGACCATCCTGGCCGGCTACTTCGCCGGCGCACCGACAGGGACCTGGTACCGCAACCTGGCGGACTGGGTGCGAGGCAACTTCGTGCCCTACGGCCCCAACCTCAGCTCGACCATCGCCTACAACGCTGCGTACTTTCTTTTTATCTTCGGCTTCACCTACTTCTACACGTTCGTTCAGTTCAAGCCGGATGACGTGGCGGACAACTTGCGCCGCTACTCGACCTTCATTCCGGGCATCCGGCCCGGCCGCCCTACCGCCGAGTACCTGACGCACGTGATGAACCGGATCACTCTGGCCGGGGCTATCTTCTTGGGCCTGATCACCGTCGTGCTGCCCATAGTGGCGGCGCGGGTTTCGAATATTCCCCCCACGCAGATGTACCTCGGCGGCACAGCGCTGCTGATCGTGGTTGGCGTGGCGCTCGATACGATGAAGCAGCTCGAGACGCAGCTCGTCATGCGTCAGTATCGCGGCTTCATTCGATGAGCGCCCAATCGAACGGCAGGGCGCCGCTGACCGTGGCGCTCTTTGGGCCGCCCGGCAGTGGCAAGGGCACCCAGGCAGCGTTTCTGGTCGAACAGCTGAAGATCGCCCAAGTTTCGACAGGTGAACTGTTCAGGCAGGAGGTCCGTCGGGGCACGAGCCTGGGTCGAGAAGCGAAGGAATACATCGATCGCGGCGAGCTGGTGCCTGACGAGGTCACGCTGGCGATGTTTAGAGAGCGCCTGGCCAAATCGGACTGCGCGGCCGGGGTCCTGCTCGACGGCTTTCCCCGCACCGCCGCTCAGGCTGAGGCCCTGGGCGCCTTCCTGCACCGTTTGGGCCGCCAGATGGACCGCGTCATCTACATCAAGGTGCCGCAGGATGTGCTGGTCAGCCGTCTCTCGGGTAGGTTGACCTGCCCCGAGTGCGGCACCACCTATCATCCCGACCTGGCTCCGCCCCGCCGGGCAGGTCTGTGCGACCGCGACGGGGGCCGGCTCTTCCAGCGCGACGACGATGCGCCCGAGACGGCGCTGCGCCGCATCAACGTCTACAGGGAGCAGACAGCATCGGTGGTGGACTACTACCGGAACCTCGGGCTGGTCGCGGAGGTGGATGGGCTGGGACCCATCGAAGATGTGCGGCGGCGCACGCTCGCCACAGTGAGCCAGAGCACAGTCGGATGATCAACTACAAGACCCAGCATGAGCTGAGCCTGATGCGCCAGGCGGGCCTGGCGCTGGCCGCGGTGGTCGAGGAGTTGAAGGCGGCAGTGCAGCCGGGCGTCAGGACTCGAGAGATCGACAAGCTGGCCCAGTCGCGGATCCAGGCGGCGGGAGCCCGACCCGGCTTCCTCGGCTATCAGGGCTATCCGAACTCGATCTGCATCTCGATCAACGATGAGGCGGTACACGGCATCCCGGGACCGCGCAAGGTGGCGGCGGGCGACATAGTCAGTTTGGATCTGGGGCTCGTGCTGGATGGATTCTGGGCCGACATGGGCTGCACTGTTCCCGCCGGCCAGGCCTCGGCCGAGGCGCAGAGGCTGATTCGGGTCACTGATGAGTGCCTCCAGGTCGCGCTCCAGCACGCCCAGCCCGGCGGGCACCTGGGCGACATCTCCGCAGCCGTTCAGAGGCACGCCGAGCAGAACGGTTTCTCTGTGATCAGGCAGTTCGTCGGTCACGGGATTGGCCGCCAGATGCACGAGGCGCCCCAGGTGCCCAATTTCGGCCGGCCCGGCTCAGGACCTGAGCTGAAGCCTGGCATGACGCTGGCGATCGAGCCGATGGTCAACCAGGGTGCCCCGGAGGTCTACATCAAGCCTGATGGCTGGACTGTCTGCACCAGCGACGGGCTGCTCTCCTCCTACGTGGAGCACACAGTCGCGATCACCGCCCAGGGCCCGCAGGTGCTCACGGCTCTGGACGCCACCAGCTCGGGCCGGATCGCCGTCTGACCCACCCACAGGTGGCGATGGCTATGCGGTACACTAATCGTTCGTGCCCCAGGCCCGTGAGGTCGTCGCGGGCCGCGTGCTGGAGCCACTCCCCAACGGAATGTTTCGGGTCGAGCTCGAGAACGGGGTCAAGGTCCTGGCTCACGTTGCCGACCGCCCTGGGACTCACTTTATCCGCCTCCTGGCGGGGGAGCGAGTGATTGTGGAGCTAGCGGAGAGTGACAGGTCGCGAGGAAGAATCCGGGAAATCAAGAGATGAAGGTCAGACCGTCGGTGAAGAAGATGTGCCCCAAGTGCAAGGTGATCAAGCGCGAGGGTGTCATCCGCGTGCTCTGCGTTAACCCGAAGCACAAGCAGAGGCAGGGCTGAGAAATTGGCTCGTCTGGCAGGGGTCGACATTCCCAACGACAAGCGGGTGGTCATCTCACTCACGTACATCCACGGCATCGGCCGAACCACTTCCGAGCGGCTGCTCCGGCTGGCCAACGTGAATGTGAACACGCGCGTCAAGGAGCTCAGCGATGAGGAGCTGGGGCGCATGCGGCAGGTGATCGATCGCCTGGCTCAGGACAAAGAGGTCCTGATCGAGGGCGATCTGCGCCGAGAAGTGGCAATGAACATCAAGCGGTTGAGCGAGATAGGTTCCTACCGAGGCGCTCGTCACCGCCGTGGCCTGCCGGTCCGCGGCCAGCGCACCCGCACCAACGCTCGCGCGCGGCGCGGCCCGAAGCGTGCGGTCGCCGGCAGGAAGAAGAAAGGCAAGTAAGAGGGGGTCCATAAGAGCTTGGCCAAGCAGAAGAAGAAAGGAGTGCGCACTCGCCGCCGGGAAAAGAAGAACGTGGCGATCGGTCAGGCGCACGTCCAGAGCACTTTCAACAACACGATAGTGACCATCACTGACGTGCAGGGGAACGTGCTTGCCTGCGGTTCGGCTGGCGCTCAAGGCTTCAAGGGCAGCCGCAAGTCGACTCCGTACGCCGCTCAGATGACAGCTGAGGCGACAGCCAAGCGAGCGATGGATCACGGCATGCGCACAGTGGAGGTGTTCGTGCGCGGGCCAGGCTCAGGGCGCGAGGCGGCGATTCGCTCGCTCCAGGGCGCCGGGCTGGAGGTCAGCGCCATCACCGACGTGACGCCCATCCCTCACAACGGCTGCCGCCCACCCAAGAGGCGGCGGGTATGAGCAATCTGCTCAATCTGGATTCGTCGTTTTGGAGGCAAGGCTGACCGATGGCTAACTACCACGGGCCGGTCTGCCGGTTCTGCCGGCGGGAAGGCGCCAAGCTCTACCTCAAAGGCGAGCGGTGCTATACGCCCAAGTGCGCCATCGAGCGCCGAGCTGTGCCGCCCGGTCAGCATGGCATGGCGCGGCGTCGGAAGGTCTCCGACTATGGCGTCCAGCTGCGAGCCAAGCAGAAGGCGCGGCGCACCTACGGCCTGCTCGAGCGGCAGTTCCGGAGCTACTTCGAGCTGGCGGAGCGCCAGCCGGGCGTCACCGGCCTGAACTTGCTCCGGCATCTCGAGCTGCGGCTGGACAACGTCGTCTACCGGCTGGGCCTGGGCGCCTCCCGCAAGCAGGCGCGGCAGCTTGTCTCCCACAGGCATTTCGAGGTCAACGGCCGCACTGTCAACGTTCCGGCCTACCAGCTGAAGCCAGGCGACGTGCTCAAGGTGCGCGCCGCGGACAGCGCTGTGATAGCCGTCGCGCGCGACGCTTCCCAAGCTCGCACAGTGCCCTCCTGGCTCGCTTTCAACGAATCCGATCAGTCCGGCAAGCTGCTCAGCCTGCCGGAGCGCGAAGAGATGGAGAGTGGCGTCGAGGAACAACTGATTGTTGAGTTCTACTCACGCTAGTGGACCGCCCACTGGTTCTGTCTCTTAGAGGAGTTTTCTTTGGCGATTGACACGCAGATGATGGTGACGCCCCAGGTTCATAAGCTGGAGGGCGACGACCGCTACGGTAAGTTCGAGATCGAGCCGCTCGAGCCCGGCTTCGGTACGACGCTGGGCAACACGCTGCGCCGCGTCCTCCTGAGCTCGCTTTGGGGCGCCGCGGTGACGTCAATTCAGATCGACGGCATCGCTCATGAGTTCACCTCCGTCCCTCACGTGAAAGAGGACGTGACCGAGCTGATCCTGAATTTGAAGCAGCTCTGCCTCAAGAGCTACACCGAGGACCCTGTGAGCATCCGGCTCGACGCGACCGGCCCGGCGGAAGTGCACGCTTCGGACATCGAGCCGAACGCGGATGTCGAGGTGGTGAACCCCGATCTGTACCTGGCAACTGTGGCCGAGAAGGGCCGGCTCCGGATCGAGCTCACGGTGGAGCGGGGAAAGGGCTATGTGCCCGCCGACCGCAACAAGCACGAGGCCCAGCCGATCGGCGTGATCCCGATCGACGCCATTTTCTCGCCGGTCACCAAGGCCAACTTCGTGGTCGAGAAGACGCGGGTAGGCCAGTCCACCGACTACGACAGGCTCAACCTGGAGGTCTGGACGGATGGCACGCTCAGCCCGGAGGAGGCGGTGAGCAGCGCCGCTTCTCTCTTCACCCGACACCTCGAGCTCTTCACCCAGTTCGGCGAGAACATCCAGCTCGCAGCCCCCACCGGCCAGGCGGCCGAGTCTGGGCGCAACCGGTTGGACCAGATAGCCATCGAGGATCTCGACCTCTCGGTGCGCGCCTACAACTGCTTGCGTGCTAACGACATCAATACGGTTGGCCAGCTGCTCAGCCGAAAAGAGGAGGAGCTTCTCAGCCTGCGCAACTTCGGTAAGAAGTCGCTCGATGAGATCCGGGAAAGGCTCGTGGAGAAAGGCTTCGTCGAGCCAGATCAGATGGACACCATCTTCAGCTAGCACGACCATGAGACACCTGAAGAGTGGCCGCCACTTCAACCGCAACCACAACCAGCGCAAGGCGCTGATGCGCAACCTGTGCACAGCCCTGCTCGACTCCGGGCGAATCACTACCACCGAGGCCAAGGCCAAGGAATTGCGGCGCTGGGTCGACCGGCTGATCACGACCGCGAAAGCTGACGACGTGGCAGCCCGCCGACGCGTGGCCGAGGATATCTCGGATAGTGGGGTGGCCGACAAGTTGTTCAGCAACCTCATGCCGCGCTTTCGCGAGCGGCCGGGCGGCTACACCCGGATCATTCACAAGGGTCCCCGGCTGGGGGACGCCGCTCCGATGGTCATCATCGAGTTGGTGGACTGATGGCCAAGTTCAAGACCTGGACTGCACGCCAGGAAGACCTGAAGGGCGACTGGTACGTGGTCGATGCGACAGGGATTCCAGTCGGTCGCCTGGCCAGCAACGTCGCCAAGCTGCTAAAGGGAAAGCACAAGCCGACCTACACCCCCCACTTGAACACGGGCGACCACGTGATAGTGCTCAACGCCGCTCGCGCGGTGGTGACTGGCAGCAAGGCGTCTGACAAGCAGTACACGCGTTACACCGGCTACCCGAGCGGACTGCGCACGCGCACCTATAGCGAGCAGACCCAGCGCGATGCCACGTTTGCCATCAAGAACGCCGTCCGGGGGATGCTTCAAGGCAACACACTTGGGGCCGCCATGCTGGCTCGGCTTCGCGTTTATGCGGGCGGTGAGCACTCCCATCAGGCCCAGGAGCCCAAGACCATCACCTTCGACCAGAAAGGGGACATGCAGGTTGGCTGAACAGCAGTACACCGGCGCCGTCGGCCGGCGCAAGACGGCCATCGCCCGGGTCAGGCTTGCACCCGGCGGTGGCCGCATCTTGATCAACGACAAGGCTCCGCTCAGCTACCTGGGCCGCCGCACGTTGGAGACTGCAGCGCTGAACCCGCTTCGGTTGACCGACAACCTGCGTCGCTTCGACATCAGCGTCAAGGTTGAAGGCGGAGGTGTCTCGGGCCAGGCGGGAGCGGTGGCTCACGGTATCGCCCGGGCGCTCATCGATTTCGATGAGAACCTCCGCCCAGTGCTGAAACGGGCTGGCCTGCTCACCCGGGACGCGCGCATGAAGGAGCGCAAGAAGTACGGCCTGAAACGCGCCCGCAAGGCGCCCCAGTACACCAAGCGCTAGCTGACTCAGGGGCAGCGACCGTCAAGCTCGTACTCGAGTACGACGGCACTGACTTCTACGGCTGGCAGCTGCAACCCAAGCATCGCTCTGTCGAGGGTGAGCTGCGGGCAGCGCTGCTTCATCTCACGGGGGCAAAGACCGCAGTTCACGGTGCGGGCCGCACCGATTCGGGAGCGCATGCGCTGGGCCAGGTTGCCAGCTTCGAATATTCTGGCCGCCTGTCCGTCGACCGACTGAGAGAGGCTCTCAACTCTCGCTTGCCGGCAGATGTGAGCGTGGTCGCCGCCGAGCTGGCGCCGACCGGCTTCCACGCCCGCTTCTCAGCGCGAGAGCGCCTCTACCGCTACCGCTGGTTCGATCGACGAGCCCGTCCCGCCTTGTTTCGCCATCAGTGCTGGCATGTGCACCGCCGGCTGGACGAGGCGGCAATGGCCCAGGCGGTGGCCGCGGTCGTGGGCAGGCACGATTGGACGGCATTCTGCGCAGCCGCGGAACCGCTGCACAAACGCACGCGGTCGGTGTGGGAGGCGGAGATAGTTCGTGAAGGCGATTTGGTGGACCTGATGATCAGCGGCGAGGGATTTCTGCGGGGCCAGATCCGCGGCATCGCCGGCGCCCTGCGGGTGATCGGTGCCAAGCGCCAGGAGCCGGCTTGGCTGGCGCAGTTGCTCGCGGCCCGCGACCCGCAACTGGCGCCGCCCAGGGCGCCGGCGCGGGGGTTGACGCTGATGCGCGTGGGGTATGCACCCGGGGAGATGGACAGGGAACATTAGAGGTGCGGCCGAAAAAGCCTGGCGCAACTCTAGAAGTGCGCTTAGCGTTAGTGTCTGCATGGTGACCAGCCAATTGCAGAGCCTGGTCGGCGCCGACTTTCTCGATTTGGCGCAGCTGCAGCGCCAGCAGCTTGAGCGCATTCTCGAGCTCGCGGCCACCATCAAGAGTGGGCGCTGGCCGGGAACTCCGCTGGCCGGCAAGAGTTTGGCTCTGCTTTTCCAGAAGCCATCGATCCGAACCCGCGTCTCCTTTGAAGTGGCGATCAACCGGCTCGGCGGCCGCGCGGTCACCCTGCAGGATGATGAGATCGGCATCGGCCGGAGGGAAACGGCCGCAGATGTGGCCAGGGTGCTGGACCGTTACGTTGACGGAATAGTCGCCAGACTCTTCCATCACGCCGACCTCCTGGCTCTTGCGGACGGCTGCCGGGGGCCAGTGATAAACGCGCTGACTGACGCGTCGCACCCCTGTCAGGTGCTGGCCGATCTGATGACAATGCGCGAGGCTGTGGGCCGTCTGGACGCCTCGACGAAGGTAGTCTTCGTCGGAGACGGCAATAACGTGGTCCAGTCCTTGATGGAGGCGGCGACGCTTCTACGATTTCAGCTAGTGGTGATCTGTCCCCCCGGTTACCGGCCGCGCCCTGAAGCGGAGGCCGCCGCGCCCGACGTTCAGGTCAGCGCAGATCTGTCGAACGTAGCGGGCGCCTCGATCGTCTATACAGATGTATGGACTTCGATGGGCCAGGAGTCCGAAGCCGGCCAGCGTCGGCGAGAATTTCTCGAGTACCAGGTCGATGAGGAAGTAATGCAGCTCGCTCCCGAGGCGATCTTCATGCACTGCCTGCCCGCCCATCGGGGGGAGGAGGTCTCCGAGGCGGTGCTGGAGGGCCCGCAGTCGCGCGTCTTCGATCAGGCGGAGAACCGGCTTCACGTCCAGATGGCGCTGCTTGCGTTGCTCTTTCGGGCGCAGCCCTGATGGAGGCGCTCAGCGCTGCGCTGGCGCAGTTCCTCGAGATCCTGGCCCGCGTTGGACCGCTCGAGTTGGTGGACGTGATAGTGGTCGCCTTCATCCTCTATCAGGCCCTGCGCCTGGTGCGCGGCACGCAGGCGACCCAGCTCATCGTGGGCTTGGTGGTACTGGCCATTCTCGGGCTGGTCGCCACCCAGTTCCATCTCATCCTGCTCGGCTGGCTGTTCCAGAACGCGGCTCCCGTCCTGGTCATCACGATAGTCGTGCTTTTCCAGCCCGAGCTGCGCCGCATGCTCGACGTCGTCGGCCGCCGAATCGGCAACCTGCCCCGACTCACCACCTACTCGAGCCAGCAGTTCAATCGCTCCATAGCGGAGTCGATCCGCTCGGCCGAGCGCTTTTCCGCTCGGCGCACTGGCGCTCTCATAGCTTTCGAGCGAGACACCGGTCTGGCCGACTACGCCAGCACCGGCGTGCGCCTCAATGCCGAGCTGTCAGCGGAGGTTCTCCAGACGATCTTCTTCCCCAACTCGCCCCTCCACGACGGCGCGGTGATTGTCCGCGGCAACACAATTCTGGCCGCCGGCTGCCTCCTCCCGCTCGCCGATGAGTCGGTCATCCATGAGCGTTTGGGCACCCGGCACCGAGCGGCGATCGGGCTGTCTCTGGCCTCCGACGCACTCCTGCTGGTCGTCTCGGAGGAAACGGGTGGAATCTCCGTCGTGGAGAACGGAAACATCACCCGCAACCTGGACGCCGACGGGCTTCGCGCCAGGCTCACTGGCAGCCTTCAGCGCAGCCAGCCGGAGGGTTCGGGCCGCCCCAATCTGCCCAACTGGCGCTTCCTGCAGACGAGGTTCTACAGGTGAGCTGGATAGTCGCCAACTGGCGGCTCAAGGCGCTGGCGCTGGCACTCACGCTCGCGTTGCTGGGAGCGCTCGCCTTCTCCGAGAACCCGCTCGAGGTGCAGAGCGTGAGCGCCAAGGTGCAGTACAACCTGCCCAGCGGCAACAAGCTCGTTCTGACGCAGTACCAAACGACTGTCACTGTGCCGGTGGTGGGCCTGCACGACGCTGTCGAGCGATACCGCGCGACTGCCGCGGGGGTCAGCCTGGATTTGCAGAAAGCCCACCCGGGGCCGAATCAGACCTTCTACGCCAGACCTGCCGACGTGCCCTCCGGGGTGACGCTGCGCTCTGCCTCGGTCCCCATCACAGTGAGCATCGAAGCCCTCCAGACAGCTGATCTGGACATCGAGGTGCAGACGCCCAAAGTCAGCCCGGGCATCCAGGTCAAGACCAGCGCCGCGGTCTGCGGTAACGACCAGGGCCCCTGCAAGGTTTCCGTTACGTCGGCAGCGAGCGATCTGAACGACCTCACCGCCTATGTGCTCTACGACGCACCCATCTCCACCGCTGCGACAATCGAGACGCCCAGCCAGCGCGTTCTTTTCCAGCAGCGCGGCCGCCCGGTTGACTTGAGTCAGCTCAACCGCTTCCCAGCTCCGAGCTGGACGCCGCCGCGCGTAACCGTGCGGATCGACACCCAAGGCGGCACTCAAACCAAGACAGTGCCCATCACCCCGACCATCACTGGCATCCAGGCCTGCGGCTTTGCGATCGCCCGCGTCGACTATTTGCCGGGCCAGTTCGTAACCGTGCAGGGGCCGGCCGACACCGTGGCGAAGCTCAACGATGTCTCGACCGACCCGATCGACATCTCGGGCCTCAACACCAACCGGACCTACACAGTCGCGCTGCGCGCGCCGGAGCAGGTCAGCATCACACCCAAGAGCGCAAAGATCACTCTCACCCTGAACCGGGCCTTCAACTGCGCGGCGCCCAGCCCGCCACCCGGAACCAGTCCCTCTCCTTCTCCGACCGCCAGTGGATAACCGTTCTGGCCTGCCTGACGTTCAAGTTGGCAAGTTGAGCAGCCAGATCAGTTTCAGAGCGTCTCAGGTGAACACGTAATGTGCGGCATCATCGGGTACCTCGGGCCGCGCGAAGCGACTCCCATCCTGCTCGAGGCGCTGAAGCGGCTCGAGTACAGGGGCTATGACTCGGCCGGCTTGGCGGTGCTGGAGACGGGCCAGCAGACAACGAGTCTCACCAAGAGCGAGGCCAAGGTTGATCTTCTAATCGAAAAGCTGCGGGGGCAGGCACCGAGCGGCCATCTGGGCATCGGCCACACCCGCTGGGCCACGCACGGCAAGCCCACCACCGTCAACGCGCACCCGCATGCCGACTGCACAGGCCGGATCACTGTCGTGCACAACGGCATCATCGAGAACTTTGCGGAGCTCAAGGCCGAGCTGTCGGCGGCCGGGCATGAGTTCCTCTCGGACACCGATACCGAGGTTGTGCCACACCTGATCGAGCAGTACTACCGGGGTGATTTTCTGGCGGCCGTCCGGCAGGCCCTGCAGCGGCTGCGCGGCGCCTACGCCCTGGCCATGTTCTGCCTTGATGATCCGGATCTGCTGGTCGGCGCCCGTCTCAACGCACCTCTGGTGGTGGGTCTGGGCGAAGGGGAGAACTTCATAGCCTCTGACATAACCGCGATCATTCCCTACACCAAGCGGGCGCTGATTCTGGGCGAAGGTGAGCTGGCGGCGGTGACCGCGCTGGGCGCCCAGGTCTCGACTCTGGACGGTCGCCCTGTGGAGCCCAAGATAGTGCACGTCGACTGGGATGTGAGCCAGGCCGAGAAGGGTGGCTTTGCTCACTTCATGCTGAAGGAGATCCACGAGACGCCGGACGCGGTGGCGAATACTCTGCGCGGCCGGCTGGACGAGGCTGGCAACGTTCACTTCGCCGAATTTGACGTGCCCTCTGAGCGTTTGCGCGCCTGCCGCCAGGTGCTGCTGCTGGGCATGGGCACCTCCTTGCACGCAGCGCTGGCAGGAGAGCAGCTGATCGAGGATTGGGCAGGCCTGCCGGCCCGGGCCATTGACGCCTCCGAGTTTCGCTATCGCCAGCCGACTGTGACAGAGGACGATCTGGCAGTGGTGATCACCCAGTCGGGCGAAACTGCTGACACCCTCGTCGGCTTGAACCTGGCCCGGGCGCGTGGGGCGCTCACTGTCGCTGTCACAAACGTGGTCGGCAGCTCCGCCGCGCGTGACGCCGACGGCGCCATCTATCTCAATTCAGGGCCTGAGATCAGCGTTGCCTCCACCAAGACGTTCATTGCCCACGTGGTCAGCCAGGGCCTCCTCGCTCTCCGCCTGGCCGGCGGCCGCGGCCGACTGCCGATCGAGCGCCGCCAGGAGCTGGCCGCGAGCCTGCGAGCGCTGCCGGAGCAGATCCGGCGTCTCCTCCAATCCGAGCCGGACATCGCCCGCCTGGCTCACCGCTACGCTCACTACCGCAACTTCATGTACGTGGGACGTGGTCTCGGTCACGTCGTCGCGCTGGAGGGTGCGCTCAAGCTGAAGGAGATCAGCTACATCCACGCCGAAGGCTCCTCCGGCGGAGAGGCGAAGCACGGTCCGATCGCTTTGTTGGACCCTCAGTTTCCTGTCGTCGCGATCTGTACTGAGAGCTCCACTCGGGAGAAGATGATCAGCAACGTGCATGAGTTCGTGACCCGCGCCGCGCCAGTCCTGGCTGTCGTCAGCGAAGGGGAGGCCCAATTGCAGGAGCTGGCCACCGACCTCCTGGTCATCCCTCGTGCAGACGAGCTCACCTCCGCGGTCCTGGCCAGCGTCGCGCTGCAGGTCTTCTCCTACTACGTGGCGCTGGAGTTGGGCAAGGATGTGGACCATCCCCGCAACCTGGCGAAGTCCGTAACCGTTGAATGAACGGGCAACGGGCAAGGGGAGGCGGGCCTCCCCTTCCGGAACCCCACCTGGTTTGTGATTAACCTCAGGTGAGTGGCTGCGCCGGTTGCTCTTCGTGAAGCAACAGGCAAAGGGGAGGCAGGCCTCCCCTTCCGGAACCCCACCAGGTTTGTGCTTAACCTCAGGTCAGTGTCTGCGCCAGTTGCTCTTCGTGAAGCCAGCATCGGTTCCTGGGCCCAGGTCGTGTACCGGCCGGGATGAACCCGGCCTATCGACCTCACACCGGGCCCAAGGCAGTTCGGCAGCGGTCGCGACCTAGGGTGGCCGATCCCCGAGTAGCTGAGACGCTCTTGGTTGAGGTCGTCCTCCCCCCGCCCCGGGGGGAGGCAGGTGGGGGGCCTTCGATTGCAGGCTATGTCAGAGCCGCCATTTCGGTCCTGGGCATCTCGCCGCAGCTCCTGGGCGCTCGAGAGGGGTTTGACGGACCTTGGACGCAAGGTCTCCCCACAGGGCGGCGTGGGCAAGGCGGGCCGCTGACGCCCCGTCCGAGCCTCCTCCCGCGCCGCGGGGGGAGGACGCAAAATGCCTGCTCGGCTTCTCAAGATCTCGGGGACTGGACGACCTAGGGGTTCCTCTGGGTGATTCGGACTGTTGGGGTGGACGTGTGCGGAGTGGAGCGCATGGCGCTGGCGGTCAGGCGCTCCGGGGCGGGCTTCCTGAAGAAGACCTTTACGCCCGCCGAGCTCGCCTACTGCGGCGGCCGGAGTGAGAAGCTGGCCGGTCGCTGGGCGGCCAAGGAGGCGGTGATCAAGTGCTTCACGGGCACGCCAATCCGCTACCCGCGCCGCAGCATCGAGATCCTGCCTGGACCCGACGGCGCTCCTCGGGTCCACCTGCTTGAGTCAGGTTCCGCGGACGCGCGCGCCCAGCCCAAAATCGCCGTCAGCATCACCCACCAGGCGGGGATCGCAATCGCCAGCGCCAGCCTGGCCCTGGCGGATGTTCAGGAGGAACCACTCCCAGCACCCGAAGCGGTCGTGCTGCCGCAGCGACCGCCGCAGGCGCACAAGGGCTCGTTCGGAACCGTGGTCGGCGTGGCCGGAAGTCTGGGACTGACCGGGGCAGCGTTCCTCTCGGCCACTTCGGCCGCCCGCTCGGGGGCGGGGATGGTGAGATTGCTGGTGGCCGAGAGCCTCTATCCCATCCTGGCCGTCAAGTGCACGGAGGTGATGGCCAACCGGCTCCCGGAGGGGGCGCCAGGAGCCATCAGCCACGCGGCAGCGGATAGTGTGCTGCGCCAACTGAACGCGGCGGCCGCCGGCTACATAGGTCCCGGCTTGGGCCGTGATCGGTCCACGTGGCGCATGGTCTACGAGGTGGTCGGGAAAGCGGAGGTGCCCCTCGTCATAGACGCTGACGCGCTCAATGCGCTGGCTGAAAACCGCCGTCTCTTTGCCAAGCTGGGGCCGACTCGCGTGCTGACGCCCCACCCGGGCGAGCTCGGCCGGCTGCTGAACCTCAGCACCGAGCAGATCCAGGCGGATCGCCCGACAGCCGTCCGCCAGGCCGCCCATCAGAGCGGCGCGACTGTTGTGCTGAAGGGAGCCCGAACCCTGGTCTGTCGCGCGGAGGGGCCCATCTCCGAGGATCCCCACGAGGTTCCGGCGCTGGCCACAGGCGGGACTGGCGACGTCCTCACCGGGCTGGTCGCAGCTCTGCTGGCCCAGGGCTGCCGGCCGTTTGAGGCGGCGGTCACCGCTGTCTACGTCCACGCGGAGGCAGGCCGCCGGGTGAGCGGCAGACTCGGCGAATCGGGACTTCTCGCCTCCGACCTGCTGGGCGAGATTCCGCTGGTCATGAAGGTGCTGCGGGCAGGCGGTCACTGATGGCGGAGCTGCCGCCGGCGCAGCGGGTCGCCTCGGTCGATCTGGGGGCAATCGCCGCGAATCTGCGCACGGTGCGGAGCCGTCTCAAGCCGACCACACGCTGCATCGCCGTGGTAAAGGCGGACGGCTACGGCCACGGGGCTGCCCCGGTGGCGCGCGCAGCCCTGGCGGCCGGCGCCTGGGGCCTGGCCGTCTCGACTTTGCCAGAAGCCCTGGAGCTGCGCGGCCTGGTTCCACCCGAGCGGCTGCTGGTACTGGGCGGCCTCACCGCCGACGACGCTCCGGCGGCCGCCTCGGCGGGCTGTTCAGTGGCCTGTCACAGCTGGGAGCTGGCGAACGCGTTGGAGCGAGCGGTTCCCGCCGGCTCGCGCCTCAGCGTGCAGCTGAAGGTAGACACCGGTATGAGCCGGCTTGGCTGCAGCCTGGCGGAGGCGCCGCAGCTGGCCAGCAGGATCGCTGGCTCCGACCGGCTCGCACTCGGTGGCGTCTACACTCACTTCGCTGCCTCGGACAGCGATGCGGCCTTCACCCGCGAGCAGTACGGCCGCTTCGTCTCAGTCGTTGAGCAGCTTCAAGTCGAGCCCGGTCTGCGCCATGCCGCCAACAGCTGCGCTGCCCTCAGGCATCCCGAACTGCAGCTGGACGCCGTCCGGATAGGAATCGCCCTCTACGGCTGTGAATGGCCGTCTCTGCGGCCGGCGCTAACCCTCCAGGCTCGCGTCACGCAGGTGAGGGAGATTCCGGCTGGCAGCACAGTCGGCTACGACCGCACGTGGCGGGCGGAGCGGTCCAGCCGGGTTGCAGTTATCGCCGCCGGTTACGCGGACGGCGTCATGCGCGCTCGCTCTGGCCGCGGGGACGTCGTAATTCGCGGCCAGCGACGTCCGGTCATCGGCCGCATCAGCATGGACCAGATGACCGCCGACGTTACCGGGGACGAAGAGGTGCGGGCAGGGGATTGGGCGACTCTCATCGGCGAGGGTATCAGCGCCGAGGAAGTGGCCGGACACGCCGGCACCAACTCTTACGAGGTGCTGACCTCGATCGGCAGGCGCGTCAGCCGGCGCTACCAGGAATAGACTGCTCCGGCGCAACGTTCGGCAGAGCAGCGTGTCTACACTGCTTGCCGTGAGAGAGGAAGCGAAGGAAGCCGGGCTCGGACTGCCCGAACCGGTCTCCCTTCAGCCCGAGCCGCAGTCGGCCGGCGCGGCTGACACCAGCTTCAACCAGGAGGCGATCGGATACCTGGATACGCTTTACCGCACAGCTCTGCGGCTGACCCGGGACCCGGCCAAGGCTGAGGACCTGGTTCAGGACACCTATGTGAGGGCCCTGCGCTACCAGCACAGCTACAGGCGCGGGACGAACATGAAGGCGTGGCTCTTCGCGATCATGCGGAACCTGTTCTGGGACCGGTTCCGAGGCGGCCGGCCGGAGGCGCTCAGCCTGGATGGTGACAGCGAGATGTCCCTCTACGACACACTGCCCGACGTCGGCGCCCAGCCGGAGGCGGACGTGCTGGATGGGATTGCCGCGCAGGAGGTCATCGACGCTGTCGAGCAGCTCCCTGAGCTGCACCGTGAGGTGGTGCTGCTGGTCGACGTCGAGGGCTTCGCCTACAAGGACGCGGCGGAGGTTATGGGCGTCCCGATAGGAACTGTGATGTCGCGCCTTCACCGCGCCCGCCGCCAGTTACAGAGGTCACTGCTGGGCTACGCCAGAGAGGCAGGCATAGTCAGCGAGGGCAAGGGAGAATCCGGAGAGTGAACTGTGGGAAGTGTCTGGAGAAGCTCGAAGGCTTCGTGGACCGGGAGCTGAATGAAGGGGAGATGGCGGAGGTGCGCCAGCACTTGAGCGACTGCGCGCCGTGTGAAGGTCTATTCGACCTCCAAGTCGGGATGAAACGGTTGGTCAAGCGGTGCTGCGATCAGAGCACGGCTCCGGCGCACCTGCGCGAGCGACTGAGCCAGATCCTGGGCTGAAGTCCCCTTCACTTTCAGTTCCCCTTTCGTCCTGGCGGCTGGAAGTGATCCGCGCCATCTGCGGTTACGTATCTGTGAAAGCCATGGCCAGGATAGAGGATGCCAACACCGACATAGGTCGTCTGGAGCTGGAAACGCGTCGGCGCCACATCGAGCAGTCGCGGCAGGGCCAGCTGATCCGAGCGACAGATGAGATGATCGCCGAGCTGGAGGAGCTCAATGTCAGAGGGTCGGACCGTGTGCCTGCAGCGCTCCGGCGCCACGCGGAGGCGGTTCTGAGCGCGCTCCCGCCGACCGAGGAACCGCTGGAGGCCCGCTATCGTGTCGACGCCATGATGGAGGTCCTCTACCGAGCTCAAGAGCTGCTGTTCCAGCAGCGGCCTAAGATCAAGGGGAGGCAGGCCTCCCCTTCCGGAACCCCACCAGGTCAGAGCGAGTTGACCGCTCAACTCGGGAGTGGTCGCTTCAGACGGACGGCCGCGTAACGAGCCAGGGGAGGCAGGCCTCCCCTTCCGGAACCCCACCAGGTCGGAGCGGATTGACCGCTGAACTGGGGAGGGGCCGCTTCAGAGGGACGGCCGCGGAACGAGCAAGGGGAGGCAGGCCTCCCCTTCCAAATCCCCACCAGGTCGGAGCGGATTGAGCGCTGAACTGGGGAGTGGTCGCTTCAGACGGACAGCCGCCTGACTGTGCACTAACCGGCGTTGAGGCCCGGCCGGGATGAACCCGGCCTATCGACCTGACGAGCAAGGGGAGGCAGGCCTCCCCTTCCGGAACCCCACCAGGTCAGAGCGAATTGACCGCTGAGCTGGCGAGTGGCCGCTTCAGACGGACGGCCGCATGACTGTGCACCAACCGGCGCCGAGTCCCGGCCGGGATGAACCCGGCCTATCGACCTGACGAGCAAGGGGAGGCAGGCCTCCTTTCCGGAACCCCTCCCGGCCTCTGATTGACGATCGGTGTACTCGGGCCTGACGCTCGGGGCGGGCGGCGTACCAATGTGCGCTGACGGGCGTCGGATTCCGGCCGGGATGAACCCGGCTTATCGACCTTGCGCCGGCAAGCTGACGCCTGACGCTGCGGTTATTTCGCGCAGTCGGTGAAGTCTTGGGTGAACATCTCCTCGAAGCCGTCCTCCCCTTTGTAGGCGCCGATGCCGACGCAGCGGAAGTCTGGATTGAGGATGTTGGCACGGTGGTCGGGACTGCTCATCAGTGAGTCCCACGCCTTGTCCACGTCCGGCGCAAAGGCCAGATTCTCGCCCGCTGTCACGTATGTGATCCTGCCCTCCCGAAGGCGGTCGTAAGGGGTCTTGCCATCAGGGGTTTGATGAGAAAAGTAGTGCCGAGCGTACATGTCCTTGCTGTGGGCCCTGGCCACCTCGCGGAGCGCGGCGTCCAGCCGAATGCTCGAGAGTCCGTTGTCGTGGCGCGCGGAGTTGAGCTTGGTCAGCATGGCCGCCTCGTCATCGGGTGCCAGTGTCACCTGCATGGAGGCGGGAAAATGCAGCTTGAAAAAGGCGTCCTCGCCCGGGTTGGAGGGCGGTTCGCTGACTATGATGCGCTGGTTGTTGGTGGTTCCGGGTAGCAGCAGCTGGCGCAGCGGTCCCTTCAGCGCGCCCGAGCGACCGTCGACGGCCCTGCCCAGCGTTGAGCCCTGCACCCATGCGGAGGGGCTGCCCGGAAAAACTGCCAGACTGCCGATGAGCAGAAAGATGATCATGACCGCCAGACCTGCGGCAGGGATGACGCCGAGCGCGGTGTAGGCGCCGGGCGTCAGGGCTGAGAGGCGCCGACTGAGCCAGCCCGCCAGCCGGTGCGACGGCGGCAGGACGAGACCATGGACGAGAGCCATCAGGACCAGGAACATGCCAAAGCCCGCGAGCAGCGGCCCTACGTGGAGGAGGCGGTCCAGCAGGCCGGCCAGCGGTCTGTAGAGCACAAATGCGAGCAGCAGTCCGACACCCAACGAGATCAACTCGGAGAGGTAGCCGGGGAACCCACGGCGCAGGCTGTCGTAGATGAGAGCGCCCAGCACCGCCACAATGGCGACATCCAGCAGATTCAGACTCAACGTCCGGCCAGAGTATAGGTGGCCTGGGTCCTCCTGGCGGCAAGGTCAGCCTCAGCCTGTCCGTCCTACCTGCCTGTCCCTCAACCGCCCTCTCGGTCGGTCGCTAAAGTCCAGTGCATGACGGAGGACCGCGCTCGCAAGCTGGCCGCAGCTCGTCTGTACGCCATCACGCCCAGCGTCGAGCCGGCTGCCGTCGAAGCGCTGGTTGGGGCCTGGCTCCGGGGCGGGGTCGACCTGATTCAACTCCGCCACAAACGCCTGCGGCGGGACATCCTGCTGGAGCTGGCCCGCTCCCTCGCGTCGCGCTGCGCCGAGGCTCAGGTGCTCTTCCTGGTCAACGATCAGGTGGACATCGCCCTCCTCTGCGGGGCTGATGGGGTGCACGTCGGCGAGGAAGATCTCTCGTTATCGGCCACTCGGCGCCTGGTCGGCTCGGAGCTGGTGGTGGGAGCAAGCGCGGGGGCGTCTCGCACAGTGGCGGCGGCCGAGGCCGACGGGGCCGATTACGTAGGGTGTGGGCCTGCCTTCCCGACCGCCGAGAAGCCCTTGAAGCCGGTTCTCGGCCCGGCCGCCATCGCCCGCATCTCGAGCGAGACGCAGCTGCCCGTGTTCGCTGTCGGCGGTATCACACTTGACCGGTTGGGCGAGCTGAAGGCGCTGGGCCTGAGGCGGGTCAGCGTCATCGCCGGCCTGAGTCAGGCTGCCGAGTCCGAACAGGCAGCCCGAGCCTTCAGGGAGGCGCTCGCCGATGGATGAGCTGAGCTTTCTGGAGCGGCTCAAACCGCACCTGGCCGCGAGATCGGGCAAGCTGGTGATCGGGGCCGGGGACGACGACGCAGCCGCCTGGCGAGAGCCGGACGGCAGCTACACGATCGCCACCTGCGACACGTCGGTGGAAGGCGTCCACTTCGACCTGAGTCGTCAGGATCCGACCGACGTGGGCTGGCGTGCGCTGTGCTTTGCGCTTGGTGACCTGGCAGCAAAGGGAGCGCGTCCCACCTACTGCATGGTCTCCCTCTCGCTCCCGGTGAGCTGGACGGCAGAGACCGCGGGCGGCCTCTATGCCGGTCTGGCCGAGCTGGCTCGGGAGGTGGGGCTGAAGCTCGTGGGCGGCGACACCACCCGCGCCCCCCATGATGCCTCCCTCACACTCATGCTGCTCGGCTCCACCTGGGTGGAGCCAAAGGCGCGCGCGTCGGTGCGCGCGGGTTGGAGCGTGGGAGTCACGGGCCCGCTGGGGGCAGCGTCTTTGGCCTGGACCAGGCCGCGCCCTCGTCTTCAGTTCGGTGCCCGGCTGGCCGCCGCCGGGCTCTGCAGCGGCGACATCTCCGACGGCCTCGTGCGCGAGCTTGACAAGTTCGCCGCCGCGGCCGGTGTCGGTGCAGCGCTGCGCCTCAACGCGGTGCCGTTGGCGGGCGGAGCCAGCGCCGAAGCCGCGATCGTCAACGGGGAGGAGGTCGAGCTGGTCTGCTGCGGTCCGGCGCCGCTGCCAACCGGTGTGCAGGTTGTGGGAGAGCTCACCAGCGGCGGCGGCGTAAGGGTTGTCGACGCTGGGGGCGCCGAGGTCCAGCTGGCGGGACGGGGCTACGATCACCTCTCCGGCTGAGCTGGTGAGCCACGGGGAGGCTGAGACTGAGGCGGCGGGCGAGCGTCTCGGGACCTCCCTGCAAGCCGGCGACGTCCTCCTCCTGAACGGCGAACTCGGCGCGGGTAAGACAGCCTTTGTGCGCGGTCTGGCGCGCGGAGCGGGCTGCGTTGGAGACGTGCTGAGCCCCACTTTCCAACTGCTCCGGCTCTACGGAGGGCGCGTGCCGCTGGCTCACGTCGACCTCTACCGGTTGTCTCGTCCGAGCGATGTAGCTGATCTAGGCCTGGAGGAGATCCTCGAAGTCGGCGCGGCCGCCATCGAGTGGGGAGACCGCCTCGCCTGGCCAGGAGTGGCTAGCTTGGAATTTGAGGTACTGGGGCATTCAGTGCGCCGGCTGACCTTGACCGGAGCGCCCGAACATTGGTCCTGGTGATCGACAGTTCCTCGGCGGAGACGTGGCTCGCAGTTCTGTCGGCGGGAAGGCCCTTGGCCGAGTCACGACTCCCCGCTCAGCGCGACGGCGAGCTGCCCAAGGCTGTGCGCAGACTGAGCTCGCCGCAGGATCTGACAGCTGTAGCGGTGGGGCTTGGTCCGGGCTCCTTCACTGGCCTCCGGTTGGGCGCCAGCTACGCAGTCGGCCTGGCCCTGGGCCTGAGACTGCCGCTGCTCGGCTTCGGGAGTCTGGAGCTTCAGCTGGCGCGTGCCCGGCAAAAGGCGATTGCAGTCGTGGAGGCGGGGAGGGGCCGCCTTTACTGGCTTCGCGCAGGGCCGGGCGAGGTGGCCGCCCTGGGCACTCCGGCCGAACTACCGGCGGGCTGGCCGCTGGTCGGCTGGCTTCGCCCTCCGACGCAGGAGGCCGTCACCGAGGCTGGCCTGAGCCAGCTGCCGGAGGCGGAGCTGCGCACGTTCAGCGAGGGGGCGGCCAGGGTCCTGAAAGGGGCGCAGGAGCTCGCCTATGATACGGTCAGGCTCCGATACATGCAGTCTCTCGGCCCGCACTAAGGCGAAGTGGTACTCATCCGGCGCCAGCTGGCGATCGAAAGCATGAGGGAAGCGGATGTGCCGCAGGTGCAGGAGATCGAGCGCCAGATCTTTTCCAGCCCCTGGCCTCGCAACGCTTACTTCCGCGAGCTGTCCTCACGGAACAGCGCCCACTACATAGTCCTCCGCCAGGACCCACCGGACGGGGGTGATCTGCTCGGCTACGGCGGCCTTTGGCGGATGCACGATGAGGCGCATGTGACCACCATCGGGGTGCGCCACGACCGCCAGCATGAGGGCCTCGGTCGCATTGTCTTCGCAGCGCTCCTCCTGGCCGGTTTCAAGCTGGGCGCCAAATGGGTGACGCTCGAGGCGCGGGCGTCGAACCTCAACGCCATCCGCATGTACGAGGGCTTCGACTTCAAGGTCATCGGCCGCCGACGCGGTTACTACACAGACAACGCAGAAGACGCCATAGTCATGTGGTCTGACTCCATGTACTCAGGCCGCTTCCGCCGGATCTTCGCCGAGAACCTGACTCGCATCGAAACCCAGGCCCACGAACACGGCTATGACGTCCAGGGGCTGAACCTGGACGGCCTGGCCGGCAAGGATTCCGGCTGACCCTCACTCTCGCCGTCGAGTCGAGCTGCGACGAGAGCTCAGTCGCGCTGGTCCAGGACGGGCGCAGCGTTCTGAGCTCGCTCGTCCACACTCAGTTACTCGAGCATGCGGCGTACGGCGGTGTAGTGCCCGAGCTGGCGGCGCGTGCCCATCTGGAGAAGCTGCCGGCGCTGGTGCCGGCGGTGCTGGCGGAAGCCGGTGTGGGCCCCTCGGCGATCGACCAGCTGGCGGTGACGCGCGGCCCCGGCCTGGCCGGCTGCCTGCTGGTGGGCACAGGGCTTGCCCAGGGCCTGGCCACTGCCTGGGACCGCGAGGTGTTGGGCGTCAACCATCTCTGGGGCCACGTCTACGCGGCCCGACTGGCGCAACCGCAGCTAGAGCCACCGCTGCTGGCGCTGGTCGTTTCGGGGGCGCACTCCGACCTTGTTCTGATGCCTGAGCACGGGCGCTTCGAGGTGCTGGGCAGGACCCGCGACGATGCGGCGGGAGAAGCCTTCGACAAGGCCGCCCGCATGCTGGAGCTTGGCTACCCCGGCGGTCCGCTCCTGGATCGCGCGGCCCGGCACGGCGACGCCGGTCGGCAACCGCTGCCCATTCCGGCCCTGCCCGATTTGGGCTACAGCTTCAGCGGCCTCAAGACGGCGCTGCTCTATCGGATCCGTGACCTGGGTGGCGCTCAGCGCCTCAGCCCGGAGGTGAGAGACGACCTGTGTGCGGCGTTTGAGCGCTCACTGGTGGAGGCGCTGGTGCGCCAGCTGAATCGTGCGCTCACGCTAAACCCGGTCCCCGAGGTCGTCGTCTGCGGCGGTGTCGCCGCCAACAGCCTGCTTCGTCGGCGCGCCGCCGAGGTGGTCGGCCGGCGGGCGCGCCTCACCATCCCTCCACCTTCGCTCTGCACGGACAATGCAGCGATGATCGGCGCAGCCGCTGAATACACGGCGCCGGGCACCTTGGCGGTCGATCCGGGACTTGGCTGGTGAGCGAGAAGGCAGATGGCTGGGCTGAGGTCTACCGCGGCTCCGCCCTTGCCGCCGATCTGATACTGGCGGTCCTGGAGGCAAGCCAGATTCCAACCGAACGGCTCGGACTCGGGGGCAACGCAGTCTTCGGCGGCCTCGCCTTCGAGCTCTGCTCGATCCTGGTGCCGGTTGCCCAGGCACAGGCCGCTCGTCATCTCATCGAGTCCGCCGCCGACCCCACCTGAGCCGTCAGGTCTTGCCACTCCAGGCGCCCTTGGCGTAGACTTAGCACTCGTAAGGCTTGAGTGCTAAGCACTTTCAAGCCGAGAGTGCCAACCAATTCCAACCAGCGGAGGGACAGTTATGAATTTGAAGCCCTTGGGCGATCGGGTAGTGGTCAAGCCGGTCGAGCGCGAAGAGCGCACCAAGAGTGGCATCGTCCTGCCGGACACTGCCAAGGAGAAGCCCCAGGAGGGCATAGTCGAAGCGGTCGGGGCCGGACGCCTGCTCGACAACGGCACCAAGGTGCCGGTGGAGCTCAAGACCGGTGAGCGCGTGCTCTACGCGAAGTACGCCGGCAACGAGTTCAAGTACGAAGAGATCGAGTACCTGATCATCAGCGAGAAGGACGTCCTCGCGGTGGTCGGCAGCAACGGCAAAGCCAAAACAGCCAAGAAATAGCGAGGAGGAAACCAGATGGCAAAATCTGTCGTATTCGACGTAGAGGCCCGTCAGGGCCTGAAGCGAGGCATCGACACGGTCGCCGAGTCGGTCCGCATCACCATCGGCCCCAAAGGCCGCAACGTGGTCCTGGAGAAGAAGTTCGGCGCCCCGACGGTGACCAACGATGGGGTCACCATCGTCCGCGAGATCGAGCTCAAGGACCCGGCCGAGAACACCGGCGCCCAGCTGCTGCGCGAGGTGGCGACCAAGACCAACGACGTCGCCGGTGACGGCACCACCACAGCCACGATCCTGGCCCAGACCATGATCAGCGAGGGCTTCCGCAACGTGGCGGCCGGCGCCAATCCGATGCAGCTCAAGATAGGGATCGAGAAGGCAGTGCAGACAGTCGTCGATGAGATCAAGCGGGTGGCAGTGCCGATCAAGGGTCACGAGGATGTGGCGCACGTCGCTGCCATCTCGTCCCAAGACGAGACCATCGGCGAGCTCATCGCCGACGCGATGGACAAGGTCGGCAAGGACGGCGTCATCACCGTCGAGGACGGCCAGGGCGTCGGTACCGAGCTGGAGACCGTCGAGGGGATGCAGTTCGACCGCGGCTACGTCTCGCCGTACTTCGTGAGCAACCCCGATCGCATGGAGTCTGTGCTGGAAGAGCCGTTCGTGCTGGTCACCGATCGCAAAATCACAGCTATCCAGGATCTCCTGCCCGTGCTGGAGAAGGTGGTCCAGCAGGGTCGCCCACTTCTGATAGTGGCTGAGGACCTGGAGGGCGAGGCGCTCGCCACGCTGGTCGTCAACAAGCTCCGTGGCACCTTCCAGGCAGTGGCCGTCAAGGCGCCTGGCTTTGGCGATCGCCGCAAGGCGATGCTCGAGGACATGGCGATCCTGACTGGGGCCCAGGTCATCTCAGAGGATTTGGGGCTCAAGCTCGATCAGACCAAGGTCGAGCAGCTGGGCCGCGCCCGCCGCGTGACAGTGACCAAGGACGACACCACCATCGTTGAGGGCGCCGGCAAGTCGGACGCCATCCAGGGCCGGATCAAGGCGATCAAGGCCCAGATCGAGGAGACCACCTCTGACTTCGATCGCGAGAAGCTGCAGGAGCGGCTGGCCAAGTTGGCCGGCGGCGTGGCGGTGATCAAGGTCGGCGCTGCCACCGAGGTCGAGCAGAAGGAGAAGAAGCACCGCATCGAGGACGCTCTCTCCGCCACCAAGGCCGCCGTGGAAGAGGGCATCGTCGCCGGGGGCGGCACGGTGCTGCTGCAGGCGCAGAAGGCTCTGGAATCCGGTCTCAAGCTGGAAGGTGACCAGAAGACGGGCGTCAATATCGTGCGGCGAGCGCTGGAGGAGCCGGT
The DNA here is from genome assembly GCF_050999135.1 of Candidatus Dormiibacter sp. NCBI lineage: Bacteria > Bacillati > Candidatus Dormiibacterota > Candidatus Dormibacteria > Candidatus Dormibacterales > Candidatus Dormibacteraceae > Candidatus Dormiibacter > Candidatus Dormiibacter sp. The sequence continues at coordinate 43,488 of NZ_JBPCPN010000010.1, forward strand.
TCGCCAGATCGCGGCGAACGCCGGCTATGAGGGCTCGGTCGTCATCGAGAAGGTGCGAGAGAGCAAGGCCGGCCACGGCTGGGACGCTCTCGCCGGCAAGTCGGTGGACATGGTTGCCGCCGGCATCGTGGACCCCGTCAAAGTCACCCGCTCGGCGCTGCAGAACGCGGCGTCGATCTCCGCCATGGTCCTGACCACCGAGGCGGTGGTGACAGAGATTCCCGAGAAGAGCAACGCCGCGGGTCCGGCAATGCCGCCCGACATGGGGATGTAGCCCCGACCAGCGAAAGCGTCAGATAAGCGAGAGGCCCCGCCGCGGCGGGGCCTCTTCTTTTTATGGTTCCGAGGGTTCCGACAGCTCCCCGTGCCGGCGTTTCGCTCGGCTGATCAGTTGTTGGCCAGCGGTTCGCGACGATCGCTGCGCCGCCGGCGCCGCCGCTCGCGGAAGTCACGGTAGCGGGAGGCGGCGACCCCGAGGAAGGGGAACAGAAGCAGCCAGACAGCAGTCAGCACGGCGGCCACGTTCGGTAGCTGGCTTGGATCCTGCATGCTCCAGTAAGTCCCGTAAGCGCCGAAGGCCGACCAGGCAATGACAGCGATGACGGCGACTCCGATGGTCCAGCGTCGGTACTCGTGGTAAATCCGCGGCGTGTGAGCTGCCGCCCTCCCCACCAGCAGGTAGGCGCCCAAGCCGTTCAGGCAGAACCCGCTCACGAGCGCGCACGCGGCGATGGTGACGCGGAACTCGGTCAGGTGGCGCATCACGAAGGCCGAGGCGTTTACCGCCAAGATGCCCACCGGCGTGGAGACGCCGACCAGAAGGAAAACCAGCTCTTTCAGACGCCGGCGGGTCACGTTGAAAAGAATAAAGGGCAGATTGTAGTCTGCCCTCGATTATCAGTATCAGGCGGCAAAGCCCGAGCTAGTGATCAGTGTCCGCAGCCGCAACCCTGCGCTGAGCTGGCGTTGTCGCCGGTGTCGAAGGAGTGCCCACAGCTGCAGGACTGGACTGCGTTGGGGTTGTGAACTGCGAAGCCGGCACCCATGAGGCTGTCGACATAATCGATCTCGGAGCCGCGCAGATAGGGCGCGCTGAAGTCGTCGATCAGGACTTTGACGCCATCCTGGCTCACCACTTCATCGGTGGGCCTGACGTCATCGTCGAAGGCCATGCCGTACTGCAGGCCCGAACAGCCGCCTCCGCTCACGTAAACGCGGAGAGCGAGGTTCTCGTTGCCCTCTTTTTGGAGCAGATTTCTGAGCTGCGATAGAGCTTCGGTGGTGAGTGTGACGCTCGCTTGCTCGATCATCGGGTGGTTGCCTCCAAGGTGGTTGTGAGCACCAATCGTACAACTGCTGGACCAATAGGGGTCAGGGGCTGGGCTTAGGAGTTGGCGTGGGCGTCGGACTGGGCTTGGGCGTAGGCGTCGATGTGGGTGCCGGCGTCGGGGTTGGTGGGGGAACGATTGTCGGGCCCGGGGTCGGTGGTGGAGCTGCGCTGGGAGTGGCGGTCGGCGCGGGCGTGGGGGCGGGAGTGCCGCTGGGCTGAGGCAGAGGCGTACCGCAATTGCCAGAACCGGCCTGGGTACCGGGTAGGAAGAGGTCCTTGCCGCCTGAAGTCGAGCCCGGGCAGCCGCTGGCGGTGACCAGCCCGTCAGGTTGCGAGAACCAGCCCTTGTAGCTCGAAAGGCCGTTGATGAACTCAGCCGAGATGGTGCTGCCGACGTCAACGCCGAAGGCCGTGGTATTGCCGTCGCTGCCCTGCTTGGTGTTGCCGGCCCAGGCACCGACCACGATGTCCGAGTTGTAGGCCATCATCCACGCGTTTTGATGGTTGTCGGTGGTCCCTGACTTGCCAGCCATCTGTCGGTTCCAGCCCAGGCCCCACTGCTTGTTGTAGTCCTTCAGAACGTCGGTGATCAGGTATGCCTCGGCGGGGCTCAGGGGGTGGCTGACGCCCGGCGACTGCCCGGGCTGCAGATCGAATACGGTGTCACCGGCGGGACCAATCACCTTACGGATGCTGGTGAGCGGCACCATGGTGCCCTGGTCGGCGAAGGTCTGATAGCCCTGAACGTTGTCCAGCATGGTGATCCCATGCTGGAAGCCCCCGATCGCGCCCGGGAGAGTGGGTTCCAGCGGTGACTTGACGCCCATCTGACCGGCGAGCTTGATCACGTTGTCCATGCCCTCCTGTTGGCCGACAGCGACAGCAGGAACGTTCCGTGAGAGCACGAGCGCTCGGCGGGCGCTCAGGGCACCCATGAAGTGATTGTCGAAGTCCTTGGGACTGTAGCCGCCGAAGTCGGTGGGCACGTCGTGCACTGTGGTGGCGACGGTGATCTTGTGGTCCTTGAGGGCAGCTTCGTAGACGTAGGGCTTGAAGGAAGAACCTGGCTGCCGTGCCTCCCGGATGCGGTCGAACTGGCCGCCGATGGCGTCGTTCTGGTAGTCGCTGGAGCCCACGTAGGCCAGGATCTCACCTGTCTTGGCGTTGGCGGCGAGCAGATCGCCGTTGTTGATACCCTTTCGGCCCAGCTTGGTCACCCCGTCCTGCACTGATTTCTGGGCAGCGGCTTGGAGATCGAGGTCGAGCGTCGTGGTGACCGAGAAGCCGCCGTTCTGCACGGCTTCGGGGCCGAACTTTGCCTCCAGCTGCTCCAGCACGTACTGGCTGAACTGCGGTGCCAGGCTCGTGAGCAGGCTGCGGTCGAACTTGAGGGCCGCCTTGATGTCCTCCTTCGCCGCCTCGTCCGCCTGCTGCTGGGTGAGGGCGCCGGTCTTCACCATGCCATCCAGCACGTAAAGCTGCCGTTCCTTGGCTCTGTCGTAGTGCAGGGCGGGATCGAAGTAGGAGGGCCCGTTGATAAGGCCGGCCAGGAAGGCCGCCTGCGCAGCTGTCAGATCTTTAGGCTGCTTGTCGTTGCCGAAGTAGATCTTGGTGGCTGCTCCGATCCCGTAGGCGTTGTGGCCGTAATAGACGCGGTTCAGGTACATCTCCAGCACCTGGTCCTTGGAGTACTTCTGTTCCAGTGCCGTGGCCAGCACGGCCTCCTGCATCTTGCGGAAGACAGAACGCTGCGGTGTCAGCACGTCGATCTTGATCAGCTGCTGGGTGATGGTGCTGCCACCCTGTTGATTCCCGCGCCGGGTGAGGTCGGCAACCGCGGCCCGAGCGGTGGCTGTGTAGCTGATGGGCCCGTGGCTGTAGAAGCTCCTGTCCTCGGCGGCGAGTGTGGCCTGAGGCGCCAGCTTGCCCATGTCGGCCAGCTTCACCACCGAGTAGTACTGTCCCTGAGAGCTGTGCTGTTCGATCTGCCGGCCGTTTCGGTCGAGGATCAGGATGGAGCCGGCCAGGGCGGGGCGCTGTCCTGGGTCGGGCAGGTCGCGCAGAGTCCAGACGACATAACCGAAGACGCCTGAGATCATCACTATCAGCACCAGCGCCAGCCAGGGCAGCCAGCGACGCCAGCGCCTCAGCGGAGGCGTGGGGGTGGTTCCATTCCGGTAGAGGGAGGCCCGTCGGGGCCTGGAAGCCGGCCGGGGGGAGTCGGCCAGCGATCTCTCCGGCGAGCTTGACGTTCTCGCCAGCATGCTGCTCCATTTAACCGGAGGAGGCCCGGCTTCGTTATGCCAAGTACGGCCTGGTGGGGTTTGGGGGAAGCGCCGATCCGGGGCTGCTAGACTCTTCAGGCGCTGGTCCCGTGGTGTAGCCTGGCCAAACACGCGGCCCTGTCAAGGCCGAGAACGCCGGTTCGAATCCGGTCGGGACCGCCATCTTCATTCGAGGAGAGGTGGCCGAGCCCGGTTGAAGGCGACGGTCTCGAAAACCGTTATAGGGGCAACCCTATCGTGGGTTCGAATCCCACCCTCTCCGCCATTTCCGTATTCGAACTCGACCCTGCGCCTGCATCTGTCCGGTCCCAACCGTCCCTGCGCGGCCGCGACTGAGAAGGGCGACGCAGACACCGCCTGGCAGGACTCCACAAAATTTGTCCCTCTCCTCTGGACCGCCACGCTCCTGCCGCGCTATGTGAGCTACTTCAATCAGTTGAGCGAGTGGGAGATCAACCACATCCAGACGGTCGAGGCCGGTGCAGGATCGAACCCGACGAGCCATCCGGGAGATGTGGAGCAGGAGCGGCGCACACTCCGTAGCTTCTTTCAGACCGCCCTCGTGGGCGGGCTGATCGCCGGCGGTGTGTTGCTGACGGCGGAGTACGTGCTTATCGTGCTCGGCACGCTCCTGCGCTGGACCTGGTGGTTCTGGGTCCAGCTCGTGCTGGCGGGAATTGGGGCGTTGAATATTGTCTATTCGTCACTCCTGGCTTTGGGCTTCCAGCCAGGAGTCCAGCAGGAACAGCCTCGCTTGTCCTTCACACCGGCGGACTTCGCGGTACTGTTCACCGTCAGTCTGGCCTGGGCCGCGATGTTCGTGTGGATGATTGTCGCCTACCGCCGCTACGGTCCTTGGGCCTGCCGAAAGGTGCCCATCTCGCCCCAGTAGCGGCAGCGCAGCTGACGCCGCTCCCCCTGCGGCCCTGCTTCCACTCTGGCCGCCTCCGGAGCTTCCGGTTGGTGTGACCATGGCTGGTTTCAGGCGCAGGGGTCAGTAGTGAGCGCGAGAGGAAATCTCATCAGGGGTCGGAGGGAAGGCCGGTCCCGCCCTGACGTTCAGCCGAGACTTCGGCCATGCTCCTCAGGACCTCACATCGAAACATGGCCATGAATTTCGCGATGAAGCCGAGCGTCCAAGGAGCTAAACCTGTTCGGGCATCCGAGGGACGACTTGACAGCAGGTAGAATGCCACAATTACCCGAGCATGGTGTACTGGAATGCGCGCAAGCCCGCCGTTCCGTGACGGGGAAGGCAGGAACGGACCTACTCTGCGGTACCGCCGTGCAATCTTCGTGGCCGCACGCGGCAACGCGGCACTCTCCCTAGCCAGGGCCCGCAAAAAGGTCTGAGGGGTCAGGTTGGCGGGTCGACGGCGACCAGTATAGGGGCGCCGGCTTGACTCACCAGTCGGCCGCGCTCGTCGACGAGCAGATGCACCAATCGTCCATCCGTGGCGCGGACAACACTGCCATCCCGATCGACGAAGTACTGCACCAATGCTGCGCCGCGCTTAATCGGTCGCCCGTGGTCATCGGTAGCAACGTCGGAGGTCCATGGCCGTCGGTCCAGGTGGTCCACGCCATCCGGACGAAGAGCCAGCTCAACTCTCATGCTGACGCCTATCCGAGGATGTTCGGCACCACCAAGTTGGTATTCCCCCCAAATAGCGGCGTCTGCCACGGACATAGCCCGCAGCGCCAGCGCTTCTGACTCAAGCCCACGCTGCTTCATATACTCCGTCAGTGGACTGGTCGGCCAACGGTCTATCAAGCTCAGTACTACATGCTCGCTCGCAGCGACGGGATCAGAACGGTGTACAGCCCAAAGATTCGCTCGCTCTAAGAGCAATGCCGCGGCTGTGACGACGTGTGCTCCGGCCCTGGGCTCAGCTTCCGGGGGATTGGTCTTGGCGAACTCCTGCGTCAGGCCGGCATGCGTGAACCCGAGGCTCTCAAGAATTCTTCGGGCCAACCCCGAAGACTCGTTGTGGACGAGAGCCAGAACCAGATGATCAACGCCGATGTAAGAGTGTTGGCAACGCTTAGCCTCGTGCCCAGCTATCGTCAACAGTGAGTGCCCCTCCTGTGAGCGACCTGTCGGCAGGCCAGCGAAAACCGATTCCTGACTACTAGGTAGCTCTGAGGCGGCAGCCAGCCCCCAGGACGCTATGTCCGTGCGGAGCCATAAGCGAATGTCCTGGATCGACGTGACAGGATGGGGAGGTCGGTCCGCTGTCCGCATCAGCCGAATGAAGTCAGGACGCGTGATTCCTAAGATGCGAGCGCCCGCCGCCGCATCAACCAGACGGCGATCGATCCGGCTAGACACCGCCTCGTGAGGGAGAGCCGGACTCGCGGCTTGGCGTGGTGCTGTCTGAGGTTGGCCGCTTCGGTGGTGGTGGAATTTGGTGGACCGGAGCCCTCTTCACTGGCGCTCTTACTTTGGCGGCGTCCACACCAGGGCCGTTACAACCGACGCAAGGATCCGCAGGATCGGCGATTTGGCCTCCGCCTTGCCATTGGGCACCGTCCCAGACATACGCATTTACTTGAGCAGTATAGTAGCCGGGTCCACACGGCGCGGCGGTCGGAAAGCGATATGCCAAGCCCATGTAGAATGTGCTTGTAGAAGAGTAGGTGTAAGTCTGGGGACTACCGGCCGGGCACCATTCCCAGCTGGAGCCCGTCCAGTATTGAAAGCTTATCAGTTGTGAAATCCATCCAGCTGGTTGTGCTTCTGGAGTGCCATCAGGCTTGCTAACGGCGACATACGCCTTTGCCGATAGACCGGTGGAGTTTATGATGACATTCTTGGCCGATTGGTTTAGTGCGACTGATCCTCCCCAAAGTGACGCAGTAGACCAGTGCCCATTCGGGACGTCAACGGGCTCCCAAATGTGGCCAAGGCTCTTGGTAAAGCTGCACTTCCAGAGGTTGCCATCCTCATCAACGTAGGTATCCCCGTCGTGAGCGGCATCGCACGGCGGGAAACCTTCCGGAACGTTGCCCCCTTCAGGCCACCACGACCAACCGTCCACAGTACCGCCGTATCGACATACCCACCGCTTTCCACTCGGGTCGGTGTAAATCATCCCATCGTGGGCCGGATCGCACGGTCCGGCCCCGGGAGGACCCTGAGCGAATGCTAATCGGGCGCCAAACAGGCTGGCAGACTTCGAGCCGGAACTGTTATTGGTTACAGAGCCTAGGATAATCGCCCCAGCTACTAGGATGGAGGCTAGAGTCACCGCAAAGATCCGTCTGGCCACCCATCGGTATCCGGGGCGGACCAAGCGTACACCAAGACCGCAGCGAGTAATCATTTGAAAGCTCCTTCCGGATAAAGCGAGGCCGGGCCCCACGACCCGGCTAGCGCTCCGTTACTCTCAGGCTGGCAACTATTGTAGCTCAGACTTGGATGGTGCGCTCTACCGGCGCCGGATCCTTGGACACCGAACTGACGGTAATGATGCTGTCCGAGACGGCGTGATGGGCGTCTAACGAGGCGTGCGCCGGTGGACTCGGAAAGGGCGACGCGCTAAGAGCCACCAGGAGGCCCGGCAGCGGGTCGACGAGTACTACACGGCCTCCTCTGAGAGCGGTCATGCTGCCCTACCTTTCTTCATGGACGCTGGCGGGGCAGGGATGGCTTTCATGCTGGCTGCCGAAGATGGCTCAGGTGGCAGATCCCCCTGCTCGGTTAGCCCCTCCTCGTGACCGCTGATTAGGCTCTGCG
>NZ_JBPCPN010000042.1:0-43383 GCF_050999135.1 Candidatus Dormiibacter sp.
GGACGCACGAGCGTCCGGCGCTCCTCGTCCGCCTTGGGCTTAGGTGGTGGACCCCCTGGTGACGGCACGACGGGTCGACGTCGTGGGCCGCTTTCGGGGTGTTCCGGCCGCTGTCGGCCGAGCAGCCGCCCGGTTGGAAGCGGTGCTGGTCCGGCGCCGGGTGCGAGCCGCTGCTGTGCGGGTCGACGGAGCAGCACGGCTCACCCTGGTCCGAACAGGGGGCTCGCTGGCCGCCTCGAAGCGGGCAAATGACTTGACAGCGTTGGCAAAGCCGTCGTGCACCAGTTGCAGAGTCCGATATGCGGCCTCACCGACCAGGTCGTGGCGCCGGGCCTGCGACCTCACCAGGCCGAGACCCCGAAGCACAATCTGCGAGGTGATGGTCCCGTCCACGAGAGCTGTCGTCGCGCTCGCCGCTTCGGTCACCAGCTGGGCAGCCTGACGCCGCGCTCGCCGAACGGTGGGAGCGCCGCTGCGCTCCAGGCTCGTGATGCGCTTGCGCGCGCTGCGACGGGGCTGCGACGCCGCTTTAGCGGTCTCCTTGATCACGCCGGCTGTGGTGTCGGCCGTCCGCTCCTGCAGGGTCTTCGTGTCTTCGTTCATGGGAAAGTCGCTCCTTGGCGATGAATTGATTGACGCTATGCGTCATTGTAACGCATCTGACGCGATGCGTCACACCTCGCCGGCCACTCCCAGCCTCTCCAGCAGCCGCTCGGCGTGCTCACCGAAGACGTCGTAGTGAGCTACTCGGCGCCGCTTCTCCGGCTGGATCCACTCTGGCCGGAGGCCGTAGCCGGCGCCCCACGCCTGCAGCTGCGAGCGGAGCCCGATGACGTGCAGGAACGGCCTGTCCATGGCAATACCTCGGGGAGAAAGCGTGCCGTGATAGCGGTCAAAGTTGCGGTGAACGGCGATGCCCCCGGCCTCGGCAAACTCGATCGCCGCCGGCAGATCGCGGCGTTGGAAATAGCGGACTTCCAGCCCGTCGGCGCCCCTCACCTGCGGTCGGAACAGATCGGCCGGAAGGCGCACAAGAAGCAGGGCCTGTCGTGATGCTGCGGACCAAGCTGGAAGTCGCTGTCGCGAATGCGCTGGGCAGCCTCGGTGACCCAGCCCCTGGCCGCACCGGCATCGGGTTCGATCTCGATGAGCTCACCCCGCCGAAGGTCGCACAGCGCCAACCGGTAACCATCCGCGTGGCCTGGGAGCAGACCCTGCTCCAAGGCCAGCCCGTACAACTGGAGCTGGATCGCGTAGGCCCGCCGCAGCCTTCGGTTCAGGTTGGCGTTCGTCTTGTAGTCGACGATGAGGGTGCGCCCGTCCATCTCACAAATCCGGTCGGCGACCCCGCGCAGGACCACCTCTCCGGCCGGCTTCCCGGTGTCCAATCGCAGGGTGAAGTCAATCTCGGTCGCCAGGGTTCTGGCCCTAGCCAGGGGCTGCGCGGCGTACGCCAGAAGCATCTGCCGGCCCTCCGGGGGTCCCGAGTAGTGCGCACTGATTTCACCGCCAACGCTGTGCCAAGCGGCCAGCGCCTCGTGGACCGCCGCTCCGAGATCGAGGCCCCCCGTCTCCGAGGCCGCCGCCTGGGGCAGGAGCTCGTCGGGCGGACAAGGCACCCGCCAGACCTGCTGGAAGCGGTAGCGAACCGGGCACAGCTCGAACTGATGAAGCTGGGAGAAGCTCACGTTCAGCCGCCGACGGGCATCCCCGTCAATGGGCGCTGAGCGACCGGAGGCGTCCAGCAGCTCCAGGCGCTCGATCAGTGCCTCGACATCGACGGGGGCCTGTGCGGCGCTTGGCGCCGGCGTCAGCCCGCCGCCCAGCTGCAGCTGCTCGGCCGTGACAACCCGCGCAGCCGCCGGGTGCTCGAGAGCCCACTCCAAGAGCTCACCGAAATGGTCGTCTGGCTCCAGCTCCCCTGTTATCTCCCCTGGGTGGCTCTCGCTGCGAGCGGCGCTGATGTAGACGGAGTCGCGAGCCCGGGTGAGCGCCACATAGACGGCGCGCCGCCTCTCGCGCGTGGTCAACCGCTTGACTGCACTATCCGGCCTGTGGACGTCATAGCGCGGGTGGGGCTCGCCCCTCCACCTCTTCATCAGAAAGCCGAGCTGCTGATCGAAGAACAGCTGATCCCGACTGGTCGGCTTCGGTGTACGGACGTTCAGAAGGAACACTGTCCCGAACTCCAGGCCCTTCGCGCCATGAATCGTCAGCAGCCGGACGGCCTCCTCCGCCTCTGGCGGACTGGCTTCACTCAAGTCCCTGCCCGCCATCACGCGGTCCAGGTGGCTGACGAAACCTGCGATCCCGCCCAGCGCTTCCTCCTGTTCGTACCTATTGGCCAGCTCGAAGACCTTGCGTACGTTGCGGAGAGAGCGCGGCCCTTCCCGGCGGGACCTCAGCTGGCAGTGGCGCAGGTAGCCCGACCCCTCCAGCAGCTGGTTCAACGCGTCGGCAACCGACAGCTGGTCCGAGCGCCGGGCGAGCTCGTCCACCAACTCCAGGTTCCGTTCCAGGCGCGAAACGCACTCCAGGGGGACCTCCGGCCAGCCCTCAGCCTGAGACTCATTGAGGCAGTCGCGCAGGCGCATCCCCCAGCGACCGAAGCGTCGCGACGCCAACCGATACACGGCGGCATCATCCAGGCGGATGACCGGGCCCTGCAGCAGCCGGGCCAGCGCGCCGTCGTGCAGCGGGTCCGCGACGAGCCTGACCAGCGCCAGCACGTCCTTGGTCTCCTCCCGATCGAAGAAGCCGGATCCGCCGGCGGTGACGTAAGGGATGCCGCGCCGGCGCAGCTCCTGCTCGAACTCCGGTGGTAGGTGGCGTGTCGAATAGGTGAGGAGCGCGATGTGCCGATAGGACGCCCCCGAGCGGACCAGCCGCTCGATCTCGGCGGCGACCAGCCGCGCCTCGTCCGCGGCGTCCCCGGCCATCATCACTGTCACGCATTGACCGGCTGGACCCCTGGTCGCGATGAGGTCGGGTTCCGAGCTGAAGTCAGGATCCCGACGGATGAAGTCGGTGGCGCAGTCGAGTATCTCCTGACGGGAGCGGCGGTTGACTGTCAGCGGCAGCGGCCGGCCGGGAAAGCCGGTCCGGATGTTCTCGATCTCGGCGTCGCGCCAGCCGTAGATCGATTGCTTGGCGTCCCCGACGACAGTCACGTTGCCAAAGCCCGGCGCGGCGAGCAGCTCGATCAGCTGCAGCTGGATGCCGTTGGTGTCCTGGAACTCGTCGATGAGGAGGTGACGGAATTGGCGGCGACACCTGCCCTGGAACTCGGACCGGGCGCGGAGAGCATGAATCGTGTGCAGGATCAGATCGTCGAAGTCCAGCCTGCCTGCCTCGCGCAGCCTGCGCTCGTAGGCGCTGAAGAAGGTGTGGACCACCTCGATCGACTCCAGCTCAGCCTGCGCGGACTCGGGGGTGGGATGCTCCTGCCGCACATGTGCTGCGTCGGCCAGGTGCTTGAACTCGTCAGGCGAGATGCCCCTCCCTTTCAACTTCAGGGTGAAGTTGGGTGCTGCCTTGAGGAGCATCTCAAGGTCGTCCGCCTGCAGCTGCCTGAACTCATGTTCCAGCCCCGGCTCGGCGCCGCTTCGAAACTGCGCCTGAAGGCGGTCAAGGAGGAGGCGCTGACCAAGGTCATCCAGGGTCCGCAGGTTGCGGGGCAGGCCGATCAGATAGGCATGGTCACGGATCAGCCGCCCACACAGCCCGTGGAAGGTTCCGATCCAAGCCTCATCCAACGACTGCTCCAGCCGGCCCTGCAGTCGCTCGCGCAACTCCGCCGCCGCCGCCTCGGTGAACGTCATGGTCAGGATGCTGTCAGGCCGCAGGCCCATCTCCTGAACGAGCCAGAGAAAGCGCTCCACGATCGTGAACGTCTTGCCGGTTCCGGGACCGGCAGCTATGAGCCAGGCGCCATCCACCCCGGCCCGGGTGGCGGCCAGCTGTTCATGGGTCAGCTCTGTAATCGGCAGCTGACCGATCATTCCGCTGGTCCCCGCCCGTAGTGGCAGATCGTTGCGTGCGGGCAACCGCTGAAGGCGTTAAGGCAGGTGCCATAGACGTCGGCTCTGGGCCGCGGTTGGAAATCGCCTGAGCGGATCTGCTGGATGGCGCTGACAACAGTTGCCCGGCCCTGGCTGAGGTCCTCATCGGTCAGGAGTCTGTGCTGCCACGCCTTGGGCCCCGCCAGCCGTTCGCCGATGGCGAACATGACCTGGCTGATCTCCTTGTACTTGCTCCTGTACTCCTTCGGATACCACAGGGAGAGATAGCGGGGATTGAATGCGAGCGGCCGGTTTTCTTCGTCCACCCCTTCCCGGCAGGCGAGGTAGTAGAGGAGGAGCTGGACGTCGACAGGATCGTCTCCGAAGCACTCCCTGTACTTGGATTGGGCGCCGTACGCCTTGCCCGACTTGTAATCGATCACCTCGCAGGTGCCGTCACCGAGGTCGTTGACGCGGTCGATCTTGCCGTGAATCTCGGCTCCCTCGAGCTGCAGGACAAAACGCTTCTCGACGGCCAGCGTGCACCGCCGAGGCAGCGGCTGGCTGCCGGCCACCACAAACTCGATGTAGTTGCGCAGGATGCGATGCACCAGCTGCTCCTCACGCTTGCGGTCCAAGACGCCTTCCTGCTGGTCCAGATAGGATCCCAACCGCTCCTCGTAGATGGCGCGCAGCAGGTTCCCCTTGGCCTGCAATGTGCCGTCGCGCCACTCGTCCTCCCGGCGGTGAAACTCCTCCAGCACATCGTGGATGAAGCCACCGCGGGACAGCTCCACCCCGCGCAGAGGTTTGGCGAGGCCGGGATGCTGATTGAACCAGTAGAGGCGCGGGCACTTGATGTAGTCGTTGATGGCGGTGGCCGAAAAACTCGCCGGCGCCACGTGCTGGGGACGGACAAGCTCAGGTTGGAACGGCTGACCGGCAGCGGCGTCGCCGAGAAAGGCTGTGTCCGCGCCGAGAGCCCGCAGCCGGTCCGCCTGCTGCGCGGTCAGAGCCACACCTGTCAGAAGCGTCTCAGCCTCTGTCAGGCTGAGCACGGCTTCCGGATCCACGCCGAGGCCGCTGCGCGACAGCTCGCAGTGACGAACCTCGTTCAGAGCCGGTTCCAGGAAGGGCGACGGTGCCACAGGCTGGCTGTACTCGTCGGCATAGGTGACGTACAGCCGGCGCCTGGCGCGGGTCAGTCCCACGTAAGCCAGCCTGCCCTCCTCGGCCACGTGCTCCTCGGCGCTCGCGGGCCAGCTGGGGATGAAGCCCTTCAGCTCAGCGGCCAGCCAGGCCTGGTCCTCCTCCTCGAGGACTGGGTTCGGCCGCGCCGCCAGGGGAAAGATGCCCTCGCCGAAGCCTGACAGGAAGACCACCGCGAACTCGAGCCCCTTCGCCTGATGCACCGTCAGGATCTGGACCCCCGAACCGCTCGGCGCGGCGGCCTCCACATCGTCGACAGCTCGAGCCAGCAGGCCCTCCAGCCGCGCCGCGACGTCCGACAGCAGAGGCGGCCGGCCGTGGAGCCGCTGCCAGGCCCCTTCCAGATCCGCCAGTGCAGTGAGCGCCACGTTGAGGGCAGCCAGTGACGCGGCGGGCTCTTCAGCGGGTCTAGCTCCCGCCGCGAGCAAGAGCCTCTGCATGACGCCGGCTTCCATGAGCAACCAGTAAGCGAGCGCGCGCAGCGGCAGGTGGCGCGCCTTGCGGGAGCCGCGGTAATAGGTGGTCACCGCTCGGTGGAGAGCGTCCAGCTCCGCCTCTGTCAGATAGCCGGCCGGCGCGGGCGGCCTGATCTCAACTGCCGGCGCGGGGCCGTCGAGGCCTGGGTCGGCAGGCGTCTCGGCCGCCACCGGGGAGCCGTCGGTAGGCAGGTGCGGCAGAGTCGAATCGGTGGGCGGGTGAGGGCCAGAACCGGTCGGAATGCCCGGGGCGGGACCGAGCGGGGCCTCTGCGAGCCTCGGTCCGCCGGCTTCCCAGGGCAATGGATAGCGCGGCGCGTCCAGCTCGTGGAGCCAGTACATCAGGCGCCTCACCAGGCGCGGGAGCGGTTTGCCCTGCTCCAAACACTCCTGACGCAGCCGGCTAGCGGTTGCCGCCGGCACACCGCTCAACGGAGAGGCGACAACTGCCGCCAACGACTCTGGTTCCTCAGGGGCGTTCAATGCGCGCAGCATGGTCAGCAGAAAGCGCACCACCTCGTTGCTGACAAAGCCACCTGCCCCGCGAACCTCGGAGGGCAGGTGGAGCGCGCGCAGAGCTTCCTCGAACGGTGCCGCGTTCTGAAGAGTCGAGCGGAGAAGAATGGCGAAGTCGCCCGGCCGGAGGGTGGAATCGGCCAGCAGGAGCTGGCGGATCTCACGGGCGACGAAGAAGGCTTCGTCGATGGCGTTGGCCTCCCTAGCCACGCTCACGCAGTCAGTCGCTGGCACCGCGCTCTGGAACTCGCGCTGGGGCGCTCCAGGCTGCGTCGCCCGCAGCAGCCGGCCCGCAGCGGAGAGCGCTTCAGGCGGGCAGCGATGGCTCAGGTTCAGCTCCAGCAAATGGCCGCCATAGACTGCCGCGAACCTCTTCGTCAGGAGATCTGGCACCGCGCCCCGGAAGCGGTAGATCGACTGGTCCGGATCTCCGGCGACCAGCAGCCGGGGCCGGCTGGCTGGGGGAACCAGAAGTGTCAGCAGGGCAAACTGCGCAGGATCCACATCCTGGAACTCGTCGACCAGCACGAAGCGGAACTTGTGGCGAAGCCGCTCGCACAGCTCAGGCCGGCGTTCCAACAGATGGATGGCATTGGCGATGAGATCACGAAAGTCCTCCAGCCCGGCCGCCTCACAGCGCTCCTGATAAGCGCTGTAGGCGGCTGAAAGCGCCTGCACGCGCTCCGAGCCGCTGGTGAGAGCCGCGAGCCGGAACTCGCGATGGCCCACGCGGTTCTGCTTCAGCATGGCGACGAAGCCGAGGGCGTCCTGGGCGAAGGTGTCGGTGGGGGCGACTGCCGAGAGCCCGCCCAGCTCGGCTGCGGGCATGCCCGTGAGCGCCGCCTGCATTGAGAGCCACTCCTGAAACCCGTTCAGAAGGAGCTTTTCTGAACGTGGCTCCTGCTCGCGAAGAAGGCGGGCGCAGAAGCTGTGAAACGTGCTGATCCAGGCCTCCGGATAGGAGTCGACCAGCCGGTCGTCGATCCGGCGCGCCAGCTCCTCCGCCGCCGCCTTGGAGAAGGTCAGAACCAGGATCTCGCCGCGCGTGGCCCGACCTGTGCTGATCAGACTTTGGTAGAGGTCGACCAGCGCCTTGGTCTTACCGGCGCCGGGGCCGGCGATCAGCCGGACAGGGCCGTCGAATTCAGCGGCGGACAGGGCGTTACCGAACATGCGTTCCTAATTATGAGGCCGGGATTTCGGGCCGTCCATTGTTAAGGAAGGCGCCCTGCACCAAGGCAGGGCGCGCACCCTCACAATTCGGGGGTGGCCCTTCGCCTGAGGAAGCAGTATGCCCACCCGCCCGAACGGGTGGAGGTTCGGCGCAGCCAGCTCAGCGACAGCCTCGGCTGGATGCGCCAGGACATCGCGCGGCGGTTGCTTCCCTTCGCGGCGGTGGTCGTCACCGTCTGGGTCCTGCTCCGACCGCGCTGGCTGGGCGTGAGCGCTGGCGACCCGTCGACACAGCTGGCCGCGGGAGCGGTGGGCGCCGTGCTGCTCTTCTTCGGCGGTGCTGCAGTACAGCTGGGGCTGAGCCGGCGGCGCCGGGCGCTGGCCGTTCCGGGCTCAGGCGCGGATCTGTGGCTGCAGGCCGGCTACTACCTCCTGCTCAACGCTCCGCTCGAGGAGGCTGTCTTCCGCGGGCTGCTCCAGGGTGCGCTCACCGCACTCGCGGGCCCGGCTCTCGGCCTGCCGGCAGCCACTGCCGCGTACGTGCTGTATCACCGGTTAGGTGCCTGGGCCTGGCAGGAGGTCGCGGCGACCACCCTGGTTGGAATGCCCCTGGCGCTTCTCTACTGGCTGCTGCCCGGACCGCCGTCTCTCTTGGCGGTGAGCCTTGCCCATGCCGGTGCCACCTGCGGATTCCTGGGCCCAGGCCCTTGGCTCCTCTGGCGACTGAGACTTCTGGCCTGGGGACACTAAGGCGCCTCCGGCAGCTGGCCTCCGGTCAGCTGGGCCTGGCTCTGGCGGGATTGGCTGTCGGGCTGGTCAGCTTCGACAGCTCCATCCTCACCCTCGCTTTGCCGGCGATCGGTCAAGAGTTCCACGCAAATGTTCCAACCCTCGCGGCTCTGGGGGCGCTCCTGGCCGTGGGTTCTCTTCTGGGCCTGCCCCTGGCGGTGAGCGCCGACCGCTTCGGCCGGCGCCGCGTGATAGTGGCCGGGGTGGCAGGTTTCTCGCTTGCGAACCTGCTCAGCGCCGCTGCGCCCGGTCTGCCCTGGCTGGCCGCCAGCCGGCTCCTGGCAGTCGCTCTCGAGACCGCCGTGGCGGGGACGGCAGCGGCGTACGCTGTCGAGCAGGCGCCGGCCCGCGGCCGCGGCACTGCGTTGTCATTTCTGGCGGTGGCCGGCGGCGCCGGGGCGGGGCTGAGCGTGGTTCTCTATCCCTTCCTGGCGCCGAACTGGCGGCTTCTCTACGCCCTGGGCGCCGCCGGGCTGCTGGCGCTGCCCCTGCTTCTGCGCCGGCTGCCAGAGAGCCGCGCCTGGCGCAGATTGGAAGCGGCGCCCGGGGGCCTGCGCCTGCTGTTGGCCCCTCCCTGGCGGCAGCGACTGGCATTCTTGGCGCTCGCCACAGCGCTCGGGGAAGCCCTCTTCGGCCCTGCCAACCTGCTGCTCGCGCTCTTCGGACAGCGCGAGCTCCATCTGAGTGCAACGGTGATCAGTCTGGTCTTCGTCGCGGCGGGCCTCGGCTCACTCCCTGGGTTCGCCGCCGGCTCGTGGTTGGCGGCAAGGGGTTATCGCCGGCTGCCGGCGGTTGGGCTGGCTTTGGCGACCGCGCTCACAACCGGTTTGAGCTTCGCCGGAGGACCGGGGCCCTACCTGGCGGGCGACCTGCTCTGGACGCTGCTCGCCGGCGCCAACGTGGCCATTGCCGGGGCCTGGCTGGGAGAGCTGTTCCCGACGCGAGCTCGGGCCACCGCCGACACCACCGCGGCCGTTGCGGCCGCCGCGGGCGGGGCGGCCGGGCTTCTTCTGGTCGGGTTTGTGGAACCCCAGCTGGGCCTTGGCCGGAGCCTGCTGCTGATGATGTCGGCAGGAGTCGGGGGGGCGCTGCTGCTCCTGCTCCTGCCGGGCACTTCAGGCGGACGACTGCCTGATTGACACACCTCGGGCGCTGTTGGCTCGAACGAATGTGTAAACTCCCTGCAGGGCACCGGCCAGCCTGATCTCAGGCGCTCGGC
This sequence comes from Candidatus Dormiibacter sp., assembly GCF_050999135.1. Taxonomy (NCBI): domain Bacteria; kingdom Bacillati; phylum Candidatus Dormiibacterota; class Candidatus Dormibacteria; order Candidatus Dormibacterales; family Candidatus Dormibacteraceae; genus Candidatus Dormiibacter; species Candidatus Dormiibacter sp. The sequence goes on from NZ_JBPCPN010000042.1 coordinate 9,384, forward strand.
GCGAGGGCGTGCCCGGGAAACGACTTGATCCCACCTTTCTCCTCGGCCACTGACGTGGCTGGCGCTCCAGCCCCAACCTTTCCGCGCGTCTGCGCCCATCTGTCTGGGCAGTGGGCGGCGGCTTTTAGCCCATGAGCACACCAAACCCTGGCGACATCCTGCCCCTGTGGGATCCGGATCTGCCGGGGGAGGTCATCAAGACTGGACGCCTGGGCATCCGCGTCCGCCCCGGCAGCCCCGCCGCTCAGAAGCTGGAGTTCATCCCGGGCGGCCCCGAGTGGCTGCGCCAGGTGCTGGAGGAACACCGAGAGATCGACGGCACCTACACGGTCAGCAAGGCGGACCGGCCACTTGACTTCATGGGCCAGGTGGACCAGACGCTGGTCACCGGCCGCCTGGGCCGCACTCAGCGCGGCCTCGCGCTCGAGATCACCGAGATGCAGCAGCTGGAAAAGGAGTTCGAGATCGAGAAGGCTCGTCTCAACCTTCGCTACTCCGAGTTGGCGCTGGTCCAGGAGTGGGACGGCGAGCTGGAGGCGCTGACCTCGTTCGTGCTGCGAGAGAAGGCCAAGACCCTGCCCATCCTGGACTCAACCCTGCGCTTCATCGAGCATCTCCGCGACTTCCGCGAACACCTCGCGGAGGCCACCATCCGCCGCTTCGAGGCCACCGAGCAGTGGATCGAATGCCCCCGCTGCGAGAACCGGGCGCCGATCTCGCTGGGCATTCAATGTCCTGAATGCGGCGAGGATATGCGTGGCGGCGAGTATGTACGAGCTGCGCTGCAGCTGGTCGACGGCACAGACGCCCGCATCTACCGTGGCATCGACTCCCTGACCGTTCGCTCGCCCAGCTTTCCTGAATACCGCGGCATGACCCTTGACCGCGCCAGCGGCAACACGCTCATCGTCTCCTTCCGCCGCTACGACCCTCTGCCTGACGAGGGAGTGGTGCTGCCCACGGCCAGTGTGGAGATGTTCGAAGCGCAGCGTTCGGTGATCCGGCAGCTGATGATCGGCTCGCCTCGCACCGGCGCCCTCGGCGCCCAGCTCGCCGATCCCGGGTGGCTCGGGATCCCGCCCCGCGTTTCCCTCGACGGCAAGCGTGCCGCCCACCTGCCTCAACCCAACGACGAGCAGTCGGAAGCGGTGAGCCGCGTGATGGGCATGCGGCCGGGCCAGATGTATCTGATCCAGGGACCACCGGGAACCGGCAAGACCACAGCCATCGTGGAGTCGATCCGCCGCATCCTGAGCCGCAACAACGAGGCCTCGATCCTGCTCTCGTCGCACTCCAACGATGCTGTGGACACCGGCCAGGAGCGCCTGCTCGGCTTCAGCCACGTCCGCCAGGTCCGCATCGCCGAGCCTGGCAAGGTGCCGCGACGGCTGCGCCATACGCTGGTCGACGGCGACGACCTGGAGCCGTTCAACCTGGTGGCAGGAACCGTGAACCGGCTTGCCATCGACTCGCGTCTGCGCTTCCGCGTCTTCGACTGGGTGATCCTCGATGAGGCCAACAAGGTGCGCGCCAACGAGGCGCTGTCACTGCTGCCGCTCGCCAAGCGCTGGGTGATGATCGGCGACATGAACCAGCTGCCGCCGGTCATGGAGGAGGCGGCGATCGGCTTCGAGATCAGGAGCCCGCTGGACGAGCTCGTGCGTGATTCAAGCTTTTACGGCTGGGCTTGGGACGAATCGCCGGCGGGAGCGAAGATCATGCTGCCGCGCCAGTACAGGATGCGGGAGCCCATCGGCCGGGTGGTCTCCGATCTGTTCTACGAAGGCAAGCTGATCCACGAATCGCCTCACCAGCGCATGCCGCTGCCCTGGCCGTTCGACCGGGAGCTGGTCTGGGTTGACACAGGCGCCCAGGACGAGTATCGCGACGCCCAGCGCTCGGTGGCGAACGAGTTCGAGGTGGCGCTCTGCAAGGACATCACATCGATCATCCGGCGCCGCGTGCGCAAGTCGCGCCTGGCTGTCATCGCCATGTACTCGTCCCAGGTGAACAGGCTCGTCTCGGCCCTGAAGGGCATAGTGCCGCCAGACGACATCGAATCCGTGGACGCCTTCGAGGGCCGCGAGTCCGACGCGGTGATCCTCTCGCTGGTCCGTTCCAACGATCGCTCGGCGATCGGCTTCCTGAACGACCCAAACCGCGTCAACGTCGCCATCTCCCGAGCCAAGAAGCTGCTGGTGGTGGTGGGCGACTCCAAGACAGTCATCGGCGGCGCGCCCGAGCTCTTCGGGCCGCTCTTCGAGCACGCCAAGGAAGAGGGTTTGGTGGCCGGCGTGGGAGCTGTGGTCACCGCCTGCCAGCGGGTCGGCGTCCGCTCGCAGGTCCAGCGGCTGTCTCGGCCCCGCCGCGGCGAGCGTGGACGGAATCGCCGGCGACGGCGCGGTTCGGACGGCCGCGGGCCGCAGCTCGCCCCGCTGGAGCAGGGAGTTACCAGCGGGGAGACGGCCGAGCTGCTGCAGGCAGAAGAGTTCGCTCTCGCACCGGCCGGTAAGGACGAGCGGGGACGCCCGGACGGATCCGAGCCCACCGCTGCTGCGGCGCAGTCCCCGGCAGTTGCTCAGACGGACCTCGCCGACAAGTCCGCCGGCGGTGCCTCAGACCAGACTGGCGACCATGCCCCTGCTGGCGGAGCCGCAGCCAGGAACGGGCGTGGGGGCCGCCGGCGCCGACCCCGACGGGGGGCAGCGCCGGATCAACAGCGTGGCGCCGAAGCTGCCGTTGCGCGGAACGGCTCCGGCCCCCAGGGGCCGGAATCCGGAGACCCGGCTCAGGCGGCGGCCGCGGGGGAACGGGGCGGTCAGGGACCCGGCTCCCATGACGGCGCAGAGGAGCGGCCGACAGCTGTCGAGCTCGTCCAGCTTCCTCTTGACACCCGCGCCAGCACAACGCGATCGGTAGGGCTGAAGCCCAAGGCCATTCGGGAGATCCTGGCGGCCGCGCAAGAGCAGGGTGGCCTGGCCGTTGTCCGCCGCCAGGAACCAGTCCGATCGCGCCGGGCACGCCCCTCACCGGAGCGAGTTAACGGCCAACCGAACGGTGAGGAGGTCACCCCGAAGGGTGACGAGAGCAGGCCCGCCCCGACTGGCGCCAGGCGGAGTAGCAAAGGCTTGACGGAGCCCGCCGCTGCCCCTCAACAGCCAGCCTTGAAGGAGACCTCCGCCAAGCGCCCGGCGACTGCCAGGCGGCCACCCGCTGAGAAGCTCCCGCGGAACGCGGCGGAAGCCGGCGCACAGCCGGCAGCGAAGCGCCGGCGGGCCGCCGCGGGCCAGACGCCGCTGAACCTCGACGTGAGCCAAGCGGGGGAATAGCCCTCCGGCCGAGCTCGGCAAGGGTGCACGCCGCTATCCTCCAGGGATGGCTCCGAGGCCGCGCCCCAGCCTGCCTGAGCGTTGGGAGGCGCTTTCAACGCCTGTGCAGGTTGCAATCTCCTTCCCACCGCTGGTCATCCTGCTCTTCGCGGCCAACCTCGGCCCCTTCAACCAACCGCTCTGGCGCTCGATCCTCTACGGGATTCTCGAGGGCGGAGTACTGACGGGCTTGCTGCTCGCCGCGACGGCCAGCGAGCGGGCCAAGCGGCGGAACCTGCAGGAGCGGAGCAACCGGACGCGCTGAGTCGTACGATGCGCTGACAACAGCGGCGGACTCACCCAGTAGGAGAGGGGAGCATGTTTCTAGCCTTTCATCAGGTCCTGAACCCGGCCGGCAACCTGCTGCTGACCACTTTGCTGGCCCTGGTGCCGGTGATTCTCCTGCTTCTTCTGCTGGCAGTTTTCCGAATCACCGCCTGGCTGGCAGTGATCATCGGCTCCGCCGTCACGCTGCTCTTGGGCCTGCTCTTCTGGCAGGCTCCGCTGGACGGCTCGCTGCGAGCCTACGTGCTGGGCAGCGCGACGGGCCTCTGGGCCGTCAACTGGATCACCTTCTGGGGCGTGATGATCTTCAACACTCTCGTGCTCACGGGACTGTTCGAAAGCTTCAAGCGCTGGCTGCTGGTCCAGGCCACGGCGGACATCCGGGTCCAGACGCTGCTCCTGGCCTGGGCCTTCGGCGCGTTGCTGGAAGGACTGGTGGGCTTTGGCTACCCGTGGGCGGTGGTGGCGCCTATCCTGATCGCCTTCGGCATCGCCGAACTCGACGCCATCCGCGTGGCAGCCATCGCCAACAACGCGCCTGTCTCCTATGGCGCTTTAGGCGCGCCCATCATCGGCCTGGCCGCCGTCACCCAGCTCAACCTGTATGAGCTCTCGGCCTCGATCGGGAAGATCGTCGCTGTGCTGGCTCTGCTCCCGCCCTGGGTGCTGATCTTCCTGGTCAGCGGCCGGCGGGGCATTCGAACCGGGTGGCCGCTGGCGATCGTCGGCTCGCTCTCTTACATCGCCGGTCAGTTCCCCACCTCCCAATTTCTGGGACCTTACCTACCCGACATCGTCGGCTCGCTCGTCTGCTTTGCTGTGCTGCTGCTGTTCATCAAGGTCTGGCAGCCCAAGGAGACGCTCGGCTTCGGCGGGGTGCCCGTCAGCCCTGAGGCGCAGAAGCGGGCGGAGGTCCTGACGCCGGCTGTGCCTGCGGGCGAGCACGCGCCCCTGACTGAGGTGGCCAATCGACCCCAGACGCGAACGGATCTCTGGCTGGGCCTGGCGCCGTTCATCATCCTGGTGATCGTCGTGGTGCTGTGGACGGGACCCTGGTCCCCGCTGCCCAAGTACATGCCCTTCAAGGCGTCGGCCGCCTACCTCTCCTCCATCTCCGGCAAGGCTGGGTCAGTGACCTTCAGCTGGGCACCGGGCGTCGCCGGCACTGCGATCTTCGTCGCCTGGCTGCTGATCCTGGCGCTGCTCGCGGTGACCATCAAGCCCAACTTCGGCAAGTTGCTGCCCGCGGTCCTGGCTCGAAGCTGGAAGCAGATGTGGGGCGCCTTCCTCGTTGCGTTCTTCATCTTCGGCCTGGCCAACGTCTTCAACTTCTCAGGCATGGCGAACTCCATGGCCTACGGCTTCTCCAAGATCGGCCCTGCCTACATCCTGATTGTGGCGGTGGTCGGCTGGATCGGCGTCGCCCTCTCCGGCAGCAACACCTCCACCAACGCGCTGTTCGGGGCCTTCCAGAAAACAGTCGGCCAGCTGTTGGGCTTTCCGGCGCTGCTGCTGCCGTCGCTCAACTCGGTGGGTGCTGAGGTGGGCAAGCCGGTCGCCCCGCAGACCTGCAGCGTGGGCGTGGCGACCACCAGCTATGTCCGCAACGAGGGCGCAGCGATCAGGCACAACATGGGCTGGACGCTGGTCCTGCTCGCCTACCTCATCCTGATCGGCGTGCTGTTCTACGTCTTCTTCCCGGGCACGATGCAAGCGCACTAGAGGCGCGGCGTAGGCGCGCCGTCGCATTTCTCGACGGCGCGCTTCGCTAGCCTCAGCAGCGCGTCATGATCCCCCGCTCGCCTGCCGCCGGCTCGCTTCAGGCTGCCATTCGGATCGGCGCCGGTTGGTTCTGGCTCTACTTCGCATCCCGAGCCTGGAATGGCGTGGGTTGGATGCAGCCGCTCTATCTGGCGGTGCTGGTCAACCTGGCTTGCGTGGTGGGAGGATCGGGAGCGCTGGCCGGCGAACGGCTGAAGGGCGTCCCCCGCTGGCTCCGTAGCTGAGCCGCGCTTGCCCTGGCAGCCAGGGGTCCACACCGGCCTCCGGCGCCGAAATCGTCCGCGACTGGCAAATCGACCTTGCAGTCGATCTGAGGCTGCCTACGTCACGCTGGGCTGGACGCTCGACCTGGCGGTGCGAGCCTGGCGCACGATTTCGGCGGTCTGCGCCAGGTGGCCCTCGTCATGGCTCAGGCTGGCGAGAAAGCGATCAAACGCGTTCCGACCACTGCTCTCCGGCCGGGATTTGTATTCGTTGAGCAAATCGGGCGCATCCGGCCACGCGTCAAGCATTGACTGGCGCATACGGCGGCTCTCCGTCAGGCGCTGACGAAGAAACTGGGCAGTGGTCGCCTTCTCGCAGGGCACCTCTGACCGGGACCGGGCGCCGAGCGCAATCTCGACTCCCCGCGCCAGCTCCAGCGCCTGGGCGCTGCCCTCTTCCGAAGACGCCGTGGCGTGGACGATGACATGGCCCAGAGTCCAGGCGAGATTTCTCTCGCTCTCCGCCGCGGCGAAGGTGTCGTCGGCCTGGGGGTCGTTCGGAACGAACACAACGTCCTCGTCCTGCACCTCGGCGATCAGCTGCAGCTGCTGGTCGACGATCTCATCGGTCAGCTGCTTCAAGTCGTTCCGGTCGAGCCCCTGGCTCAGCTCCCGGAGAGTCTTCTCCTTGCGGCGATAGGGTCCAAAATCGATCATTCATCACCCAACCGCTCGGCTGCCGCGTTCCATTCCGGCTCGACCAGTCCCAGCCAGCTCGCCCGGTATTATGTCGGGCTGTCCGACCAGGGCCCGTGGCGCAGTTGGGAGCGCGTCTGAATGGCATTCAGAAGGTCAGGGGTTCGAATCCCCTCGGGTCCACCACTGTCATGTCTCAGGAGACAGTGGACCGCTGTCTCAATTGATTGGCGACCACTTTAGGGCTGGTCGAGGGCTGGTAGCTGCGACTCGGGTCGAGGACGAGCTCACGCAAGAGGGATCCGTCGTCGCTGCAGATGCGGACGTAGGGGCCGGCGATGAAGAGGAGGACAGATGTCCGACTGTGGGCTCTGCCGACATAGATATGACGGAGCTGGCTGAGGAAGCGCAAGCTGACCTTGCCGTCGGCGTCGACACGGTCACGTCGGATGCGGTAGTCAGTAGTCGAGCCGGGTTGCGAGGGGCCGGCTTTGATTCGGGCGTGGAAGGCTTGCAGTGGAGACTTGCCTTCGAGGGCGCGGTGTGGCCGCTGCTGGTTGTAGTAGGTGCGGAAGCCGTCGAGTTGGAGCTGGAGGATGGCCACCGAGCTGGCCGGCGACTGCTTGTCCAAGAACCTTTTCAGGGTCTGGTGGAGACGCTCGACCTTGCCGCAGGTCTGAGGGTGATAGGGAGTTGAGTGCTTGGCCTGTACGCCCAAGAGCTCCAGCTGCGATTCAAGGACCACTTTGCCGCGGCGGGAGTTGGCGGTGAAGACGGCGCCATTGTCAGTGAGCAATGACTCCGGTAGGCCATAGTCATCGGCGGCGGCGAGGAAGCTTCGGAGCACATCGGCGGCTTTGAATCGGGGCAGAACATGGGAGGCGACAAGCAGCCGGGAGTGGTCATCGATCAGGTTCAGGATCTCGACCTGGGCGCCGTCGGCCAGGTTCCAGAGGGTAAGGTCGCCCTGCCAGAGCTGATTGGGGAGGTCCGCCTCAAACCGATTGAAGGATGCCTTGGGACGCTTGTGGGGTTGGGGGATGATGAGCCCTTGGCGCTTGAGGACACGCCAGACGGTGGCGCGCGAAGGCAGCTGGGGGAAGCGTTCGGCGAGGTGATGGAGGATGGTCTGGGGGCCGGCGTCGAAGCCGGCGCGGGTCAGCTCCCCTCGGAGCTCGAGGATTGCGGCCTCGAGTGCAGGATCGACCTGGTGTGGACATGACTTGGGCCGATGCGAGCGCGGCTCGATGGCGGCCAGGCCACCCCGTCTATAGCGGGCGAGAAGGCGGAACAGCCAACTCCGTGAGATGGGGTGGCTTCTGGCCAGCTGGTTTGGGCTTTGGCCCCCGAACACGACCGCCTCGACCAGATAGCGCCCCATTTCCATACCGCCACCTCCTGTGGCGGTCCACTATCACCCGAGACATGCGCAGGCGACCCAGTCGCTTATCTACTGAACTCACACACCCGCGCCGGCACCTTCCCATTCGAGTGAGCCGCTCACAGCCTGCTCAGGGGAACCGATTCTCGCGGTGGCTCTTGAACTTCATCAGGACCTCAGTCATCCGCCTCCTGGTTAGCTCACAATCGACAGTCTCGCCGCGACCATGGTGCTAACCCAGCCCGCACTGATACGAGGCGCCTACTGGCGCCAACGCGCGGGAGCTCTGACTAGCCTCGATCTGCAGCAAGGGTTGCGCCAGACTTTTTCAGCGCTGCGACGCGACGCGTATCTGCGCGGCATGGTCGTGACAGTGGTCGGCATAGATACGTAGCCAGTCCTCCACGCCGTACGAGCCGAGTTCGGTATGAGTACCTTTGCGGGCCCAGTCCGCCAGCGCGATGCGCTCCAGATGCCCTCCCTTCGACGTGAGACGCCGCAACGCAACAATTGCGTCATGAGCATGCCCTCTGCGATCGCGGTCGGTACCGAGGTCGCGCTGCTCAAGAATTTGCACCTGTCAGACGGCAGTAGGGCCCAGTTGGCCATCCGGGAGGGCAGGTTTAGGTCAGGGCCGGCCCCCGCCGATGGCTTAGTGCTTGACTGCGCCGGGTACCTGGCGCTGCCCGCTTTCATAGACACCCACATGCACCTCGACAAGGCGCTGATCCGGAGCCAATTGGCGGACCACGACGGCACCCTCTCGGGCGCCATAGCTGCCAGCCATGAGCGAAAACGGCGCTACACAGAGGACGACGTTCGCGAGCGCGCCGCAGAGGTCATCCGCAGCCACGTTCGCCATGGCACCACGCGGATCCGCTCCCACGTCGACGTCGACACCATCGGAGGGCTGATTCCCCTGTCTGGGGTGATGCTCGCGGCTCAGGACTGCCGTCACCTGGCGGAGGTGCGCACCATCGCATTCCCCCAGGAAGGCATCCTCAGCGATCCCGGGGCCGCCCGGCTGATGCGTTCAGCGCTGGAGATGGGTTGCGATCTGATCGGCGGGATGCCTCACTGGGAGCGGACGCCAGAGGACCAGTTGGAGCACGTCAGGTTCTGCTTTGACCTGGCGCAGGAGTTCGATCGCGATCTCGATCTGCACGTCGACGAGACTGACGACGGCGCTGTCCGCACGCTGGAGATGGTCGCCGACGAAGCACTCGCCAGAGGTTGGCTGGGCCGGGTCACGGCTGGGCACGTCTGCTCCCTGTCGGCGGCGGATGAGGGGTACGTGAAGCGGGTCATCGAAAAGTGCCGGCAGGCGAGGATGACGATCGTCTCGAACCCGGTGACCAACCTCATGATTCAAGGACGTGCAGATCGGGGTCTGGTCCGCCGGGGGACCACCCGCATCAGGGAGCTGCGGGGGGCGGGGGTCAACCTCTGCTTTGGCCAGGATTGCGTTCAGGATGGCTTCTATCCGTTCGGGCGGGGCGACATGCTGGAAGTGGCTTTGATCTCGGCCCATGCCGCCCAGTTGGGCACCTCTCAAGAGCTCGACTTCGCCCTCCGAGCCGTCAGCGAGAACGCGGCCCGCGCCTGGCGGCTCGACGCCTACGGGATTCAGGAGGGCGCGCGCGCCGACCTGGTCATCTACGCTGCCAGCAGTTGGGGGGAGGCGTTGACGCTCCAGCCGCGGCCGGAGGTCGTTCTCTTCAATGGTCGTGTGGTAGCTACCAACCACCTTGCCTCCGCATTGGCCTGAGCCAAGCCCGGGACGAGTGCCCGCCGCGCTGCCCACACACCCGCTTCGACTCTCGGCCTGAGGGACAGCAAGAAGGGCGGGGAGACCTGTCCAAGTCGGCCCCCCGCCCTCCCGGTTTGGCTCAGCCGGACTCAGGCGGTCTGCTCAATCGTTGTCGTGCCCGGGCTTGCTGATCGCTCTAGTCATTACCGCCTTGCTGGTTGTTCTGGTCGCCGCCGTCGCCGCTGTCGCCCTGATCATCGCCCGAGGGCTCGCCTGTCGCTACGAAGAGCAGGCCGGTTGGGTTGATAAAGCCAGTGACGACCGGGCTCAGGTTGCCGGTGCGCGTATCGAGCGTGCCCACGACGCCGCCAACTGGTGATCCCTTGGGAGCTTCCGAGTACGTCTGACCGCTGTGGAAACCGCCGTCCTTGGTCAGCTTGTAGATGGTGTTGGTGTCATGGTCCACCACGAGCAGGAACCCCTGACGGGACTTCACAGCCGCACTGTCGTCCAGTTCTTCAGCAGCGCCGGCCGCCTTGACGCTGACCACCTCGTTCCGCTGCGATTGACTGCCGGGATGCTTGATGAAGATGACCTGGCGGTCAGCCTGAGCGGTCAAGGCGAGATTACCGCCAGACGTGATCCAGAGAGAATCGGGATCGCTCAGCGCCAGATTTGTGGTCTTGCCGGAGCTGCGATCGATGGCCGTCGAATCGTCATAGAGGATGGGCTCCAGACCGACTACGCCACCTGCCAGGCCGGTCACGCGCTGGACGGCCGGCACGTGGGCTCCCGCAGTCGTGGGGTTGGAAGCAACTATGAAGGTGCCCTGCCGCGTGAACGCGATGTCGTCGTAACCGCCGCCGTGCGGGGTAGGCGCGGGAAAGCTGTAGTCGGTTTTGTTGCCCGTCTTGGGGTCGATGATGGTCAGAGCTGGATTCGCATCCTCGTTGCGCGTCGCCCAAAGCTTGCCGGTGAAGGGGTCCAGACGCAGTCCGTCGTTCTTGCCAGCCACAGTCCAGGTTCGGGTCACCTTCCCGTCCATCCCGTACTGCACAATCGTGCTCGTACCGGCGGAGCCGTCAGGCGGGGTGGCGTTCTGGTAGCCGACGAAGATGTGGCCGCCGCCCGAGGTCACCGAGTCAGGATTGAACGAACGACCTCCGGTTGCAAACGTGGTCAGGTCGTAGCCGGGAGCAGCCACCGGACCGGCTGCGGCACCGGTCCGACTCGTGCCCAGCGCGAGAAGAACCGCCACAAGCCCAACCACTACGGAACGGAGCGCCACCGATGTGAGCATCGCCATACCTCCTTCACAGGCCTTCCCGAAAGGTGGGGCGGGCGGCCAACTGCTTCAAGTTCCCCTGATGCAGCCTGCTCGCAAGTCCCTTAGGGGCGGGTTAAGGCGACGCTAACGATCCTCCCGGGGGCGCCCGACCCTGGCGGGCACCATGTTGTGGTGAGGTTATTCGCCAGGCAGCGTCGCCGCGGGCCGGCGCTGAGCCCCTTCGCCTGAGGAGCGGGCCGCGCCCTGTGACCCCGCCAGTGATCGCGGCCAGGTGACCGACATGCTGGCACCGCCGGCTGCTGAAGTGCCGATAGCCCAGCGACCGTTGGTGGCGTGCACAACTGCGTCGGCGATGGCCAAACCCAGACCGGCTCCCCCCGGCTGCTCGGTCGCGCGGCGGAAGCGATCGAAGATGTGCACGCGCTCGCCGGCAGGGATGCCAGGTCCGGAATCGTCCACGCTGACACGCACTCGGTTTCCGTCGGCGCCCACCGCCACCGTCACCTTCCCGTTTTGGTTGGAGTACTTACAGGCGTTGTCGAGCAGGATGCCGAGAAGGCGGTCGAGCCATTCAGGCGGTGCGTTGATCACCGCCGATTCAGCGCCTGGATGCAGCGAGAGTGTGAGCCCGCGAGCTTCTGCCCTCGCGGCGAAGCGAGCAGTTGCCTGCTCCGCGAGCACGCCCAGGTCAACCGGTTCGGCATTCGGCTGGCCGCGGGTGGCGTCGAAGCGAGCCAGCCAGAGCAGGTCTTCCACCAAGTGCCGGATCCGCTGGCTCTCGACGTGGACGCGTTCGAATCCCGTGCGGTACCAGGCAGGATCTCGGTCGCGGGAGAGCGCCAGCGTGGTGGTGGCCTCGATGACGGAGAGCGGCGTGCGCAGCTCGTGAGAGGCGTCGGCTGTGAACTCCATCTGGCGGCGGCGGGCCATCTCGATAGGCGCCCCCACGCGGCGGCCGATCGTCAGCGCGCCGAGAAAGACCACCAAAAGCAAGATGGGCCCCACTATCGCCTCCGCCAGGATCAGCTCACTCCTCGCCTGCTCAACGCTGTTCATCGACATCCCGGCGACGACGTAGTCAGCTCCGATCGAGGTGCCTGCGACGCGAATTGACGATCCGCCGACCGTGATCGTCTGGGGATCTCGCACTCCCTTGTATTGGTTCGGGAGGTCGGCGGTTGCATCGGAGTTGGTGACTGTGCCGTCGCTGTGAATGGTCCAGGTCAGCACAGGGGGTCCGAAACGGTCGCCTCCGGGGGGAACGCCCGCGGGGGGGTGGAACCCGCCTTGGTCGCCGCGTGGCTCGTTGGCGAGGTGGGCAAGTGACGCCTGCAGCTGCTGGTCGACCTGCGCTGTCAGGTTGCGTTGGACTATCAGCACCACTCCCGCTGCGATGCCCAGGTAAACCAATGCCACTATCGCAGTGGTGATGAGCGCGACCCGGGCGGATAGGACCGCGACCCGCGAAAGGCCTAGAGCGCGCCACGGTTTCATGCCTCCTCCAGCCGGTAGCCGGCGCCCCTCACGGTCACTATGCGGACGCCGGCCTCGGACAGCTTTCCGCGCATCCGGCTGAGCTGTACGTCGATGGCGTTGGAGCCCAGCGGCTCCGTCTCGTCCTGCCAGGCGTGTTCAGCAATGAGCTTGCGGGTGACGACTGCTGGGGAGCGGCGCATGAGGAGTTCCAGGATGTTGTACTCGGTCAGCGTGAGATTGAGCGGCGGCCCCCCGTCCAGGCTCACCTGCCGCCGAGCGGGATCAAGGGACAGGCGTCCCCGCACCACCTGGGCCCCGTCGATTCCCCGCGGCCGCCGCTGCAGCGCCCGGATCCGCGCCACCAGCTCACCAAAGTCGAAGGGCTTGACCAGGTAGTCGTCAGCGCCCGCGTCCAGGCCGAAGATGCGATCGGCTGCCGTATCTCGCGCCGTCAACATGAGGATGCCGGTGGGGCGATGGTGCCGCCGGAGCCAGGCCACGACGTCCACGCCGGGCAGTCCAGGCATACGCCAGTCCAGCACCGCCACGTCATAGTCGTAGAACCTCAGCTGTTCGACGGCGTCGTCACCACGAGCCACAGCGTCCACCTGGTAGCCCGCCTCCTGCAGGCCCTCGACCAGGACCTCCCGCAGCCCCGGGTCATCCTCAGCGACCAGAACCCGCATGCTTTCAGGCCTTCCGGCCGGGCCCGGCTGTCTTCACCCCAGCCTGTAGCCGCAGAGCCTGCACCGGGCAGGCCGCCACCGCTCGTTTGGCGTGATCGCGCAGGTGATAGGGCACGTGACCCCCTCCGAGCAGGGGGTAGCCCCAGTCGTCGAGGTCGATCAGCTCGGGCAGCAGCTCAGCGCAGAGACCGTGCCCATCGCAGCGGATACGGTCGACGCTGATGACGTCAGGCACCATGTTCAGGCCGCCTTCCGCAGCAGGTTGCCATGCTTGCAGCGCCGCTGCCATTGGTGGGCGGCAAACTCGGCGCCGAACACACTCAGGGCGCTCTGCAGCAGGCCGCCTGCGCCGTCCGGATGCCTACAGGCTCCGCGTCCGGCCAGCTGCCCGCACCAACGGTTGAGCCGATCCAGGTCGTCACGAAACGCCGCACCGGTAGCCAACCTGGTGGTGGCCTCGGCCACCGCTGCCAGACCGAAGACGCAGGGCCCGCACTGACCTGAGCTGGCCGCGGCCATGTAGCGAAGGATCCGAGCGGTTGCGGTAACCCCGCAGACTTCGCGGGGGAGGAACCCCACGACGCCGCAGCCGAAGGCGAGGCCGGCAGCTCGCATGGCGGCTGGATCGAGCGCGGCGTGCCAGGCTTCCTCGATCGGCGCCCAGGCACCGAAATAGCCGCCCACCAGAACCGCTTCCAGGGGCTCTCGGAGATGTCCGGCCGCGGCGGCCACCTCGCCGACAGTGGTGCCGAGCTCGATCTCGCGAACCCCCGGGTAGGGAACGGGACCCGAGACGGTCACCAGGGCCGAGCCCGCTGTGGAGCCCCGGCCGGCCGCCCGATACCAGTCATCGCCAAAGCGTGCGATCAGTGCCGTCAGGGCCAGGCTCTCGACGTTTTGCACCAGCGTGGCGCGGCCGCCGACGCCCGCCTGGAACGGGCGAGGTGGGGTGGTGGTCGGCCGGGCGTCGGCCTCGTTCACATAGTGGACGGCAGCTGTCTCCTCACCGCTCACGTAGCCGACGGGTGCCTGGACCAAGTGAGCCCTGCGCCCGAACTCGCGCCTGCGTTCTCCCAGGGCGCGGTCGAGAGCGGCGGCCGCTGTGTGATGCTCCTCCCCCACGTAGAGAACTATCCTGTCCGCGCCGACCGCATCGGCGGCCAGCAGCGCACCGTCGAGGACTAAGTGCGGGCGGGCTGCCATCAAGGTTCGGTCCTTAGCGCTCAGCGGTTCGCCCTCCGCGCCGTTGGCCAGCACCACCGCGTGACCGCGGGCCCGCTCAGCCACCGTGCGCCACTTGCGCCCAACCGGGAACCCGGCGCCACCCCGGCCCTGGAGTCCGCTGGCTTCCACCGTTGCGACGAGCTCCAGGCGGTCCCGCCGGGCGGGCAGTAAGCCCAGGCGGCCATGGTGTGCAGCCAGGCTCTCAGCGCCGGCGGCGAATGGCGGACCGTCCAGCAACCCCGGCTTGCGGTGGAGCATCAGCGTCCCTGCCTCGTGGCGGCAGCCCTGGCGTCGTGGAGGTCCCCCCAGTCGGGTACTGAGACGTCCGCCGCCACGGGCTTCAGCGGGGCCGGCTGCAGGAGCAGGCGCAGCGCAACCGCCAGCAGAACTGTGCCCAGACAGGCCAGCTCGATCGTGAACAGCCAGGGACTGAAGCTGTCGGAGCCGGTGCCGAGCCCATGTGCCAGGGCGAGCGGCCAGCAGGCATAAGCCAACCAGTGGATGAGCCGCCAGGTTCGGTGTCCTATCACCCCGCGAATCAGGCTGGTCAGCAAAGCGGCGACCAAGAGGTCCACGGCGATGACGCCGAGACCCAGCCAGAACGTCCTGTAGGACGACGAGAAGGGGATCAGCGCCGCACCCCAGCCCAGCGAGGTGTACGGGTCCACCACTGCGGTGACGATGTGCAGGCTGAGGAACGTGACGGCAAGCAGCGCCAGGTTGCGATGGAAGGCGACGGTGAGAAATCGCGGCCAGGCACTCGTCCGCCAGCGCAGGGCGGCGAGAATACCCAGCGTCACGACGCCCGTCAGAAGCAGGAGGGAGACTGCCCCCGCGCCCCGCGCGGCATACCAGAGCACCGTATCGGTCACTTCGGCTTCCTGCCTTCCAAATGTTCGCCGACTTCGCGGGCCGGTTCGACGGAGCCGGAATCCAATTCCACCGGCCAGCGGCCGCCGTATGCCACCCGGCCGTCGAGGGCTACGAGCCGGGCGTCCAGGCCGGTCGCCTCGAGCCACTCGAGCGCCTGCTCACCCCTGACGACGGCCGCTGTGGCAGCGATGTTGGCGTCGACGCAGGTGGCGGCGGCAACTGTCACAGTGCGCCAGGCGGCGCGTGCCGGCAGGCCGGTGGCGGGATCCACGATGTGGTGCATCTCCTCGCTGCCACGTTGCCAGCGACGCACGGTGATGCTCGAGGTGGCGAGGCCGCCAGAGGTGATCCGGATGGTTTGCCCCTCGCCGTCGGGCGGGACTGTTGAGTCCTCCGCGACCAGCACGCGCCAGCCGCCCTTCGGCGGTTCGCCGGCGACTGCGATATCACCGCCGAGGCTGAGCAGTACGCCGCCGCGGCCGGCTGCCTTCATCGCCTCCGCCGCACCCAGGTCGGCGGCCAGCGCTTTGCCCGTCGAACCCAGGTCGAGCTCCACGCCCATCGGCATCGAGAGGAGTCGCGAGATCGGGTTGAGCTTCACCAGCTGCCAGCCTGGGATCCGCTCAGCTGTCAGCTTCAGGGGACCGCGTTGCTCGGCGATGAGCGAGAAGTCCCTCTCGTAGCCAATCTGGCGAATCGCCCGCCCCACTGTGGGATCGACTGCGCCGCCGCTCAGACGGCTGCCTCGGAGGGCTTCTCCGATTGCCTGCGCGAGCAGGGGGCTGACGCGCATCCGCCTCCCAGCCTGCGCGTTGAGCCGGCTCAGCTCGCTGTCCGGTCGGAACCTGCTGTAAGTGGCGTCGACAGCGGCCAGAACCTCTCTCACCGCGAGCGCCGCCGGCTCGGCGGCCTCGGCATGCGTGACCACCAGCAGAACGTTGGAGCCCAGCGCTCGCCAGCTGCGCGGCGTGACGCTCACCTGGATCCGCCGGTGGTGGCGTGGCCGCTGCCCGACGAGCCACTCGCCGGCGGCTGAGGTGTCGGCTGCAGGCTCCCGCTGCCGGGTGAGTTGGGGTCGGCGGTGGGCGCGCTCGAGTCGGTTGGCTGAGGGGTGGGGTCGGCGCTCGGCTGTGCGGCAGGTGCTCCGCTGGGAGTGGTCGCCGTCGTCTTGCTGGTACCGGGGTAGGTTGCTGCCGCCAGCGTCGCCAGGGCGACGGTGGCCGCGAACGCGCCGACCACTGTGCCGACGGTGAGGCGGCGCAGCCTTCGAAACGCTCTCTCGCGTGTGTCAGGGGAGAGTCGCCGTGGCGGTGTCATGGGCCAATCCTCGCACTCCTCACCTTTCGGGTTCGTTACGAGGTTTGTCTGGCCCGCCCGAAGTCGCCGCCGGCCGCGAAGGCGATGGCCCTCTAGTCGGCGGCCGAGCTGGCCGGCTGCCAGGTGCCGGCCGGCGCAGCGGCGGCCCGGCGGCGGGCGAAGACGTCCTCGCTGACCAGAAACCCAAGGAAGATGAGCAGGACGCCCAGGAGCTCGCCCAGGAAGAACGCCCAGGTGATGCCAAAGCGGTCGAGCCCGCTCGTGATGCCCGGCACCGCCGCCCCCAGCGCAATGCACAGCGTGGCCGGGACACGCGAGTTGACCCTGCCGCGCAGGATGGCTGGGACCGCGCCCGGCAGCGAGGCGAACAGGTTGACCAGCACCGCCACAAAGCCGTAGATCTGCCTCAGCACCGGCGCCAGCCGGCGAGCTCTGAGCACCTTGTGCTTGGGCATGTAGATGTAGAACGAGAACTTGGCGCCGAGGACCAGACAGAGGACGCCCAGGATGTTGAAGGGCCCGGTCACCACGCGCACGGCCGGCGGAAACGCCGACCCCACCGGGACGTGGTTGTGGGGGTCGACAGCGAAGCCCTGGCCGCTGAGCGGGACCGTCAGGACCAGAGCTGCCCCGGCGATCGATGCAGCCAGCAGGAACAGCATGAGCACGTGGCCCGACAGCCCCCGCGGCGTGGCCCAGATCATCGCCAGTGAGGTCGCAGCGGCGCCGGCAAAAGCCACCCAGGCGGTGGGTCCGGAGCCGGGGTAGAGGGGGGAGAAAGCGAGCATGAGAAGGCCTCCGATCAGGACTGAGACTGCCGCCACATAGCCGAAGCGGGTCTTGCTCAAGAGGTAGACGGTCCCCGCGCCGAGATAGGCGGCGACATATAGGGCGCCGATCAGGTACCAGAGCCGGTAGAGAAGCGGGTTCCAGCCGAAAGCGCTGCCGAGCGCCTCCGTGCCGGCGGCGATGCCGTACCAGAGCAGGCCGACCGCCCAGACGAGTTGAAAGGAGCGCCGGCGGCGCGCCCACTGTTGCAGCACCAGTCCAGCGAAGACGAAGCTGACAAGACTGGAGAGGGACGGCAGCAGCACATTCATTGCGCTCACTGCTGCAAAGAATAGAGAGATTTGATGAGGTTTGGCAGTCTTGGGCCCGTTTGGCCCAGCGCCGCCACCTCTAGACTGGCTTGACCCGATGCCTTCGACCGAGCTTCTGCCTGCCGCTCTCGAAGAGCTGATAGCCGGGCTGAACGAAGCTCAGCGGGAAGCAGTCGAGTACCTTGACGGCCCCCTTCTGATCTTTGCCGGCGCGGGCAGTGGAAAGACC
Organism: Candidatus Dormiibacter sp.; assembly: GCF_050999135.1. Classification (NCBI taxonomy): domain Bacteria; kingdom Bacillati; phylum Candidatus Dormiibacterota; class Candidatus Dormibacteria; order Candidatus Dormibacterales; family Candidatus Dormibacteraceae; genus Candidatus Dormiibacter; species Candidatus Dormiibacter sp. Next base: position 27,042 of record NZ_JBPCPN010000042.1, read on the forward strand.
CGGGTCCTCACCACCCGGATCGCCAACCTCATAGCCAAGCGAAAGGTCTGGCCCGACCGTCTCCTCGCCGTCACCTTCACCAACAAGGCTGCCCGGGAGATGCGGGAGCGGGTCGGGCGGCTCGTCAACGGGGCGGGCGACATGTGGGTGGGCACCTTCCACTCCACGGCGGTCAAGATGCTGCGGCGGGATGCCGACAAGATCGGGCTGAACCGCAGCTTCACGATTTTCGACGAGGACGACAGCCGGGCGGCGCTGAAACGGGTGATGGACGAGCTGAAGCTCGACCCGAAGCGGAACCCGCCGGCGCTCATCCGGGCTCTGATCTCGCAGGCCAAGAACGAACTGCAGACGCCCGAGACCTACCCCAACCGCAGCTACAACGACGAGATAGTCCGCCGTTGCTTCGAGCGCTACGACGACCTGCTCCGCCGCTCTGGTGGTTTGGACTTCGACGACCTTCTGGCCCGAACCGTGCGGCTCCTCCAGGCCGATGAGGAGGCGCTCGGGCGCTGGCAGGATCGCTTCCGCTACGTGCTGGTGGACGAGTATCAGGACACCAACCGGGCCCAATATGTGCTTGTCAACCTGCTGGCGGCTGAACACCGAAATCTGGCTGTCGTGGGTGATGACGACCAATCGATCTACGGCTGGCGCGGCGCTGACATTCGCAACATCCTGGACTTTCAGAAGGACTATCCGGAGGCCAAGGTCGTCAGGTTGGAGCAGAACTACCGCTCCACGCAGCCGATCCTCGACGCCGCGCACCACGTCATCCGGCACAACTCGGAGCGAGCGCCCAAGAGGCTCTGGACCGAACGCATCGGCGGCGAGCGGGTCAACGCGGCCCAGCTCTACAACGAGGTGGAGGAGGCTGAGTTCGTCGTCGACGAGGTGGAGCGGCTGCGCCGGAAAGAAGGCCGCCGCTACGGCGACTTCGCCGTCCTCTATCGTGTCAACGCCCAGTCCCGCGCCTTCGAGGACGTCTTCGGCCGCCGGCGCGTCCCCTACCGGCTGGTCGGCGGTGTGCGCTTCTGGGAGCGCCGCGAGGTGAAGGACCTGCTGGCTTACCTGCGTCTGCTCCAGAATCCGGCCGACGCTGTCAGTTTCGCCCGGGTCGTCAATGTGCCGCGGCGCAAGGTGGGTCCGGTCAGCGTCGAGGCGGTGATCGCCGCTGCCCGGGAGCAGAATCGCTCGCTGCTGGACGTGCTGGCCCAACCCGCAACCGTGGTCGGGCTGCCCAAGGCGGCGCTGGCGCCGCTGGGCCAGTTCCGAGGTCAGCTCGAGTCGCTGCGGGCAACAGTCGGCGCACTGGCGCCTAGCGAGCTCATCGATCAGGTCATCGACGTAACCGGCCTGGCCGGCCATTACCAGGACGGCACGCCGCAGGGTGACGCTCGGCTCGAGAATCTGCGCGAGCTGCGCGGCCTGGCCGAGGAGTTCGACACCCACGCTGATCGGGCTGAGGCATTGGAGCTCTTCCTGACAGAAATCACCCTGCGCTCTGACGTGGACGCCTACGCCGAGGACGAAGAGGGCGTGACCCTGATCACGCTGCACATGGTGAAGGGGCTCGAGTTTCCTGTTGTCTTTCTGGCCGGCCTGGAGGAGAACCTGCTGCCCCACCGCCGGGCGGTGGAGGACGCGAAGGAGATGCCTGAGGAGCGGCGCCTGTGCTACGTGGGCATCACGCGTGCGCGCGACCGCCTCTACCTGACCTGCGCCTTCCGACGCCACCTGTACGGGCAGGCCCAGCCGGGCTTCCCGAGCCGGTTCCTGCAGGAGATCCCCCAGGCCCTGATCGCCCCGCCCCGTCGCGGCGCGGCTCCGGTGGCGCCGCCCCGCGGCGGCTACCGGGAACGCCTGCAGGAGCGCCAGGTGGCAGCCGCGCCCGCCCCGCCGCTGGAGCAGCGCTTCTCGGCGGGAGACAGGGTGGCGCATCCTCGCTTCGGCACCGGCAGCGTGATGAAGAGCACCCTCACGCGCACCGACGAGGAGCTGGTGGTGCAGTTCGACGGGGCGGGGCTCAAGATCCTGAGCGCCTCGCTGGCGCCGCTCGAAAGGCTGTGAGAGTCGCCCCGGCCGCGCGGCGGTTGGAGGAGCTGCGGGCCGAGATCCGCCGCCACGAGCACCTCTACTACGTTCTGGATCAGCCCGAGCTGACCGACGCTCAGTACGACGCCCTCTTCCTGGAGCTGCGCCAGCTGGAGGAGCAGCATCCCGACTTGGTCGAGCCTGATTCGCCCACCCAGCGGGTCGGTGGGACCGCCAGCGAACAGTTCGCCAAGGTCCGCCATCGCTCACCGATGCTGAGCCTGCAGAACGCCTTCGATGTGGAGGAGGTTCTGGCCTTCGACCGGCGGGTGAAGGCACTCGCAGGCCGGAGCCTCGTCTACGTCGGCGAGCTGAAGATCGACGGGCTGGCGATGAGCCTTACCTACGATCACGGCAAGCTGGTGCGGGCGGCCACGCGCGGCGACGGACAGGTGGGTGAAGACGTGACCGCCAACGTCCGAACGTTGAAGAGCGTGCCGCTGGCGATCGAGCCGCTGCCGGGCCTGCCGGCCACCTTCGAGGTGCGCGGCGAGGTTTACTTCCCTCTGGCCGCCTTTGAGAAGCTGAATCGGGACATGGAGGCCGTTGGCCGCCAGCCCTTCATGAACCCGCGCAACGCTGCCGCCGGCAGCATGCGCCAGATCGATCCCGGGGTCACCGCCGGTCGGAACCTGCAGACCTTCATGTACGCCCTCGATCCCGCCGGCCGCTGCCGGAGCCAGTGGGAGGTGCTGGAAGGCCTGGCCGCCATGGGCCTCCGGGTCAACCCCAACCGAGCTCGCTTCGAGAACATCGAGGGAGTGATCGAGTATCACCACCACTGGCAGCAGCACCGCCACGAACTCGACCATGAGATCGACGGGGTCGTGGTCAAGGTCGATCGCCACGACCAGCAGCAGGAACTGGGCTTCGTCGCCCGCTCGCCGCGCTGGGCGGTCGCTTACAAGTACGCCGCCGAGCAGCAGGAGACGCAGGTCGAGGAGATCGTCTGCTACATGGGCCGGACAGGAGTGCTGACGCCTGTGGCGCACCTGCGTCCGGTGATCGTCGGCGGCGTGACAGTTCGCAACGCGACCCTGCATAACGAGGCCCTGGTCAACCAGAAGGGCGTCTATCCCGGCGCCACGGTGGTGGTCCAGAGGGCGGGAGACGTCATCCCCGAAGTGGTCTCCGTCCGCGACCCGAAGCCAGGCTGGCAGATGCCAGCCAAGTGCCCTGTCTGCGGCGGCGACGTGGTGCGAGAAGAGCCTTACATCGCCCACCGCTGCATCAATCCCTTCTGCCCGGCGCAGCGGCTGGAGCGGCTTCGCCACTTTGCCGGCCGGCGGGCGATGGACATCGACGGGCTGGGGCTCGCGACGCTGCAGCAGCTGATCCAGCGAGAGCTGGTTCAAGACCCCTCCGATCTCTATCGGCTCCAACTAGAGCAGCTGGTCGAGCTGGATCGCTTTGCCACGAAGTCAGCCGAGAAGCTCTTCCAGCGACTGCAGGAGAGCCGGGACCGGCCGCTCGACCGCTTCCTCTACGCCCTCGGCATTCCCCAGGTCGGAAGCGCTACCGCCGAGCTGCTGGCCCACGAGTTCAACACTCTGGAACGGCTGGCCGAAGCCGACGAGGCAGAGCTGATCAGGGTGGAGGGAGTGGGCGCCAGCATGGCTGCCGAGATCCATCGGTTCTTTGCCGGCGCCGGAGGCGAGCTCGCCCGCCGCCTACTGGACGCCGGAGTCCGGCCGCAGCCGGTGGCCGCCGCGCCGCAGGGTCCGCTGACAGGCAAGATCTTCGTCTTCACGGGGTCGCTGGAGCGGATGAGCAGGCCCGAGGCGGAGGAGCTCGTCAGGCAGCTGGGCGGCAAGGCCACGGGCGGCGTCAGCGCCCGCACTGATTACGTGGTGGCGGGGGCGGCGGCGGGTTCCAAGCTGGAGAAGGCACAGAGGCTGAAGCTGCAGGTGCTGGATGAGGAATCGTTCTTCGAGCTGCTCGGCAGGTGATAGCGTGCCCGCGTTGCGGAGGCCGGCTCCCGCAAGAAGCGCGGTTCTGCGGCTACTGCGGCGCTCCCCTGACCGCAGACGGCGCGCCGGCGGCGAGCCCGGCCTGGCCGGCAGCGAGCTGGCAGCCAACTGTTGCCCAAGCACCTGCCCGGCCGGCGCGGGTGCGCGTCTGGATCACAGTGCTCTACTGGCTCGGCGCCGGGCTCAGCCTGGCTCTCTGCCTGCTCTACGCCATAGGACTGGTGCTGCCGGACACCCTCAGCCAGGCGGCTGCAGCGCAGAAGATCGACAGCGGCGCGCTGCGCCAGGTAGTCATCTTCGTGGTCGTCTACTTAGGGCTGCTCTGCCTGAGTCACGTGGTGGCGGCGATCGGCCTGACGCTCGGAAAGCGCTGGGCCAAGCCTGTGGCGACTGTGGCGGCGGCGCTTTGGAGCCTCACCTGCGTGGCGCTGCCGGTGGCGGCGGTGGTCATCTTCTTCCTCTGGCGGCCGCTTTCTGCCTCCAGCTCAGTCGCCGGCGGCCGCCGGTAAACTCCCACGCGTGCTTTCCCGTGAGGACGTCCGGCACGTGGCACTGCTCGCCCGGCTGGGCCTGGAGCCAGAGGAAGAGGAGTTCTACGCCGCTCAGCTGGGCGGGATCCTGGCCCACATCGACCGCCTGCGAGAGGTCGACACGGAGGCGATTCCGCCGACAGCGCAGGTGGTGCCCCTGGCCAACCGCCTGCGCCAGGATGAGCCGCTGCCCCGGCTCTCGCCTGAAGAAGCGCTGGCCAACGCACCGGAAACGCGCGACGGTTACTTCGTGGTCAAGGCCATCCAGGACGCCGGCGACGCTTAGTGGCCAGCATCAGCGAGCTTCACGATCGGCTCGGCCGGCGCGAGATCAGCGCCGGCGAGCTTCTGGAAGAGCAGCTGACCACGATCGAGGAGCAGGAGCCGCGGGTGCACGCGTACCTCCGGCTCACAGCCGAGCTGGCCCGGGCGCAGGCCCAGGCGGCTGACCGGCTCTTTCGGGAAGGGGGGCCGGTCGGACCGCTGACAGGCATCCCGGCAGCTATCAAGGACGTCCTCTCGGTGCAGGGTGTGGAGACCACCGCCGGCTCCAAGATCCTGGCCGGATACCGGCCGCCCTTCGATGCGACAGCCGTGGCCAGGCTCAAGGCGGCGGGGCTGGTGCTGCTCGGCATCACCAACTGCGACGAGTTCGCCATGGGCAGCTCGACTGAGAACTCGGGCTACTTCGTCACCCGCAATCCCCATGATCCGCAAAGGGTGCCCGGCGGCTCCAGCGGCGGGAGCGCGGCCGCGGTGGCAGCCGGCGAGGCGGTCTACGCGCTGGGCACGGACACAGGCGGCTCAATCCGGCAGCCGGCCGCACTCTGTGGCGTGGTCGGGATGAAGCCCACCTACGGCAGGGTCAGCCGATACGGACTGATCGCCTTCGCCTCCAGCCTGGATCAGGTAGGTCCACTCAGCCGCAGCGTGGAGGATGCCGCGCTCGTGCTGGAGGCGATTGCCGGCGTGGATGCGCGCGACGCCACCTCCGCCGACCGGCCTGTCGACTTCCTGAGCGAACTGGAGGCCGGAGTCGAAGGGCTGCGGCTCGGCGTCCCGCGCGAGTACTTCCAGGTGGAGGGTTTGGAGCCGGGCGTGCGCAGCGCCGTCCAGGAGGCGCTGAGACGATTGGAGCGAGCGGGGGCGGAGCTGGTGGACGTGGAGCTTCCTCACACCGATTACGGCCTGGCCGCCTACTACATTATCGCGCCCGCCGAGTGCTCGTCCAACCTGGCTCGGATGGACTCGGTGCGCTTTGGGCTTCGCGACGAGTCGGCCCCGAACCTGCTCGAGAGCTATCTGCGGACGCGCCGGGCGGGCTTCGGCCCGGAGGTCAGGCGGCGCGTGATGCTAGGCACTTACGCACTCTCCAGCGGCTACTACGACGCCTACTACCTGAAGGCGCAGAAGATCAGGACGCTCATCGCCGAGGACTTTCAGCGCGCGTTCCGCGACTGCGACGCCATTGTCAGCGCGACGGCGCCGACTGTGGCCTTTGAGATCGGAGCCAAGATGAACGACCCACTCGCCATGTACCTGAACGACGTGCTCACGCTGGGTGGCAACCTGGCCGGCCTGCCGGGGATCAGCGTTCCCTGCGGCACCTCTGAGGGCCTGCCGGTCGGCCTGCAGGTCCTGACCCCGCACTGGCAGGACGCGCGGGCCCTTCGCGTCGCAAGGGCTTATGAGATGGTGCGCGATGCCGCTTAGTGACTGGGAGCCGGTGATCGGCATGGAGGTGCACGTGCAGCTCTCCACCCGCACCAAGATGTTTTGTGGCTGCTCGAGCGACTACCTGGCAGCGCTGCCGAACGGCAACGTCTGCCCGGTCTGCCTGGGCCTGCCCGGCGTACTGCCAACCGCCAATGAAAGCGCTGTTGAGAAGGTGGTCAAGGCGGCCGTAGCCCTGCAGTGCGAGGTGGCCGAGCACACGAAGTTCGATCGCAAGAACTACTTCTATCCCGACCTTCCCAAGGGCTATCAGATCAGCCAATACGACCTGCCCATCGCGCGCGGCGGCAGCCTCCAGGTCGGCGAGCGGACAGTGCGCATCACGCGGGTCCACCTCGAGGAGGACACCGGCAAGCTGCTTCACGCCGGAGACGCACTGCACAGCGCTGAGGAGTCGCTGGTGGACCTGAACCGCGCCGGCGTGCCGCTCATGGAGGTGGTCAGCGAGCCTGACCTTCACTCCGCAGAGGCGGCCCGGGACTACGCGATCGAGCTCCGGGATCTGTTCCGAGCGGTCGGCGTCTCGGAGGCCGACATGGAGAAGGGCCAGCTCCGGGCGGAGGCCAACGTGTCAGTCCGACCAGTGGGGGAGAGTGCTCTCGGCGTCAAGACCGAGCTCAAGAACATCAACTCCTTCCGCGCCCTGCAGCGAGCGGTGGCGCATGAGATCGAGCGCCAGGTCGACGTGCTGGAGGAGGGCGGCCAGGTGCTGCAGGAGACGCGGGGCTGGTCGGAGGCGCAGCAGCGAACCTTCACCCAGCGCTCGAAGGAAGAGGCGCACGACTATCGCTATTTTCCCGAGCCCGATCTGCCGCCGCTCCACTTGGACGGTGCCTGGGTAAGCCATCTTCGCCAGGCGCTGCCGGAGCTCCCGGCCCGAAAAAGGGAGCGCTTCCGCAGCCAGTACGGGCTCTCGGACTCAGCCGCCAGGCTGTTCGTGGAAGATCCGGACCGCTCCCGCCTGCTGGAGGAGACGGTGGCCGCGGGGGCCGAGGCCAGGACGACTGCCAACTGGATCATTGCCGCCGACCCGAAGCTCGGTCCGGCACACCTGGCGGAGCTGCTGCGGCTGATCGAGCAGGGTGTCATCAACCGGGACCAGGGCCGCGAGGTTCAGCGCGAGGCCGAGGCCAGCGAGCGCCCGCCTCAGGAGGTGGTCCAGGCGCTGGGTCTGGCCCAGGTGAGCGACGAGAACGCGCTGGCAGCGGTTATCGAGGAGGTCATCGCGGCGCAACCCCAAGCGGTTGCCGACTTCCGGGCGGGCAAGCAGCAGGCGGTGGGGGCCCTGCTGGCAGCTGTCAAGCAGAGGACAGGTGGCACCGCCAATCTCAAGGTCGCCAGCCGCCTGCTCAGGGATAGATTGTCGCAGTGAGACGCGCGCTGCGTACCTCTCTTGCATGGCAATCCGCTTGAGGCAGGACGCTGACGACTCAGACGGCGCCATCGCGGAGGCCCTGCAGCGAGGTGATGTTGCCGGCTTGGAGCGCCTTTATGACCGCTACGGCACGCTTGCGTACTCAGTTGCCATGCGCGTCCTGGGCGACCACGGTCGGTCAGAGGACGTCGTTCAAGAGTGCTTTCTGAAGCTCTGGAACAGCTCCTCCAGGTTCGACATCAACCGCGGCTCGCTGCGCACCTGGCTGATCACCGCCGTCCGCAACCGCTCCATCGACCACCTTCGAGGCCGGGCCGCGCACGAACGGCAGGAGCGGGAGATACCTTTCGACGCCGAGGCAGCCGGCGAGGGCTCGAATCCCTGGCGGGAGGTGGTGCAGGGGATGGAGCGGGAGCTGATCCAGGAGGCGCTGGAGCGCCTGCCTCAGGAGCAGCGCCAGGCGGTGGAACTGGCTTTCTATCACGGCTACACGCAGAAGGAGATAGCCGAGAGCGTCAACGTGCCGCTCAGCACCATCAAAGGCAGGATGCGACTTGCCTTGGAGAAGCTTCATTCGTATCTGCAGGGCAGAGGTCTGATAGATGACGCCTAACCACGACAGCCTGGAAGAGATGGTAGCGCCGTACGCCCTCGGCGCCCTGGAGCCGGAGGAGCAGGAGACTGTCGGTGCCCACATCCAGGCTTGTGCCAGCTGCCGGGAGCTGCTGAACCGGCTTTCGATGGCCGCTGCGGCGATCCCCCTGGCGGTGGCCGAAGTGCGGCTGCCCAGCCGGCTGAGGAGCCAGATTCTGAGCGCGGCCGCGGCCACCCCGCCGGGTGAACGCGCCGAGCGGAGACCGGCTCGCGTGCTGCCTCTACAGCGCTCCCGCATCTCGCGGCGATCCTCCCAGCCACGCTGGGAGTGGCCCTCTTGGGCATCCAACGCGGCGGTAGCCGTGCTCGCCATAGGGCTCCTCGGGTTGGGGGCTTGGAACGTGAATCTCCAGCAACAGCTCAATCGGCCGCCCGCCTCCCATCAAATCCTCGGTCAGGGGGAAATGGCCGGTTCCCAGGCGACGGTTACGACGGTTTCGCAGGACCGGCTGGCGCTGGTCTCGTTCGAGAAGATGCCGCAGGCGCCCGCCGGCAAGGTCTACGAGCTGTGGCTCATCGGCGACGACGGCAAGCCGCTGCCCGCAGGTGTCTTCACACCTGACCAGCGGGGGACTTACACGCTGGTCGTCAACCGGGATGTTCGCGGCGTCCGGAAGGTGGCAGTGACAGTCGAGGACGGCCCCGACGGCACCTCCGCTCCGACGCAGACACCTCAACTGACCGGCTCGATCAGCTAAGCACTCGCCGATGGGGTGAGGGGCGGTCGTTGCCGTCTACGGCTGTTCGGCAGCTTCGGTTCCGGGTCAGCGGCGCGTTTTCGCTTGACGCCCACTCCGTAGGCTGAACGAGTGTGTGAGCTGCCTGGCGATCTCCACGTGCACACGCAGTTCTCGTGGGATGCGGCGAGGGGCGACATGGAGGCGACCTGCAGGCAGGCTTTGAGGGTCGGTCTGCGCGCCGTCGCCTTCACCGAGCACGCTGACTTCGCCTTCAGAGTGCACGCCGATATGCGGCCGCTCGACGTGCAGGCCTACCTGCTTGAGATCGAGCGCTGCCGAGCGCTCTTTCCGGCGCTGCGCATAGTGAGCGGGGTAGAACTCGGCGAGCCGCACAGGCATGCGATGGAAACGGCCGAGGTGCTGCGAGCCGGTCCGCTGGATCGGGTCTTGGGCTCGGTCCACTGCTTTTCCTGGCGAGGCCGGGAGATCGACGCCTCGCAGCTGAAGGAAGTTCCCGCGGCCGAGACGCCGGCCGCCGTCCGCGCCTATCTGGCGGAAGCCTTGGCGCTGGTCACCTCCCCGCAGCCGTTCGCAGCGCTGGCTCACCTCGACTACTACAAGCGCTACTGGCCGCATAGAGAGCTCACCTACGACGAAGGCGAGTTCGAGGCTGAGCTTCGCGCAATTCTCCGCGAGCTCAGCCGGCGCGGTTCGGCGCTGGAGGTCAACACAACTCGCGGTGCGCCCGCCGAGCGCGGCCTCTGTCCGGGCGCGCGCGTGCTGGGCTGGTGGGCGGAGGAGGGAGGTCGAGCCATCTCCTTCGGCAGCGACGCACATGAGCCGGCCTTCATCGCGGCAGGGTTCCGGGAGGCCGCGCAGCTGGCGGAGGCAGCCGGGTTTCGAGCTAACGACGACCCAGCCGGGCACTGGCTGCGTTGAGCGCCGAGCCCGAGCTGCTGCTGCTGCGCGCCGAGGCGGCCGCCCACGGCGGGGCGACCATCGCCCACGACGCGGGTCGCACGTACCTCGTCTACTACGCCCTGCCGGGTGAATTGGTGCAGGCTCGGGGGCGAGGAAGGCGCGGCGGCCTGACCTACGCGAGCGCCGAGCGGGTGGTCGAGGCCGCGGCGACACGAGTCAAGCCCGGCTGTCCCTATTTCGGCGCCTGCGGTGGCTGCCAGTGGCAGCACGCTGCGTATCCGCAGCAGTTGGAGATCAAGCGTCAGGTGGTGGCAGCCGCCTGGCAGAGGGCGGGCTTGCGGCTGCCTCCAGACACACCTTTGCTAGGCATGGCCGAGCCCTGGCGCTACCGAATCCGGGGTGAGTTCGAAGCCCGGTACCGGGCCGAGTCCTTCGAGTTCGGTTTCCACCGCATGCGCTCTCATGCAGTTCTCCCAGTCCGCGCCTGCCCCATCCATGACGAACGCATCGAGGAGGCGATGCTCGCCTTCCGCCAGGCGATGGAGAGGACCGGCGCTCAGGGCCTGACCAGCCTGCTCCTGACCGTCGAGCCGATGGGTCGCGGCCTGCTCTGGCGCACGCGCTGGAAGAGCCCCCGAGAGGCTGCCCGAAACAGCGAGCTGGCGGCGGCCGCGAGCGACCTGCTGCCAGATCAGGTGCTGCTCGACGACGCCATGACTCTATCGTTTTGGGATCTGAGCTTTCGCTGCCGGAGCGACACGTTCCTGCAGACGAACTACAGCCAGATGCTCATGCTCTACGAGGCGGTGCTGGGCATGGTGGCGGCGGGGCCGGGTGACGCGATCCTGGACCTCTACGCAGGCATCGGGACGATCAGCCTGGCGGTCGCCCGCCAAGCCGGCTCGGTGACTGCCGTGGAGGAGAACCCGGCCGCCGTCAAGCTGTCGCAGCTCAACGCGCGGATCAACGGCAGTCACAACTTCCATCCGCTGCCCGGCCGGGTCGAGCTGGCGCTGCGGCAGATCCGGCTGGGCGACCATCAGGCAGTGGTGCTGGATCCGCCGCGGGCGGGCTGCGAGCCGGCCGCCATCGCTGAGCTTCTCCGGTTGGGCTGCGAGCGGCTGGTTTACGTCAGCTGCGAGCCCTCGACCCACGCCCGGGACCTCGCGCTGTTGGTGCAGGGCGGTTATCGAGTTCGGCGAGCGGTGCTGGTCGACATGTTCCCGCAGACTTATCACATCGAGTCTGTCGCCCTGCTCGAACGCTAGTTTGTCCGGTTCCCGAGTAGCTGAGACGCTCTTGGTTGAGGTCGTCCTTACCCCCGCCTCGGGGGGAGGCAGCTGGGGGGCTTGGATTGCAGGCTGGACCAGAGCCGCCATTTCGTGTCCTGGGCATCTCGCCCCAGCTCCTGAGCGCTCGAGAGGGGTTTGACGGACCTTGGGACGCAAGGTCTCACCACAGTGCGGCGGGGCAACGCGGGCCGCCGACGCCCCCCTCCGGGCCTCCCCCCGCCCTGCGGGGGGAGGACGCAAAATGCCTGCTCAGCTTCTCAAGATCTCGGGGACCGGACACGCTAGTTGGGGCGGATGGTGCGGCGGCTTAGCGTCGAGTCAGTAGGACCGTCGAGCGCTTGAGCTCGGCGCGGGTGAAACGGTTTGCCCGATCGTAGGTGGCGGTGTCTGGATCAGCGCCGCGCGCGGGAACCGCTCAGCGAAAGAGCACCCGGACCCGACACGCCGATCGTGGCGACCGCCGCCGCCAGCAGTGCGGGGAACTCGAAGCCTCCCTGACCGTAGAAGCCGACCTTCCAGTGCACCTTTTGAACTGCCACCGCCATGTTGAAAATCACTGCGGCGGACGCGATTCCCGTGAACGCTCCCACGGCCAGAAGCAGCCCTCCGCCAAACTCCGCGAGGCCTGACAGATAGGCGGCCAGTTCAGGTTGTGGTACGCCCATGCGCTCCAGGTTCTGGGCAAAAGCCTTGGGTCCACCGGCCTCCACGGCCGCCGGGTAGTTGGAACCCAACAACTTCGCGATCGGCTCGGGAGCCTTACGGCCAGGCCCTCCAAACAGTTTCGGATAGCCATGCACCATCAGGGTTCCGCCAGCTGCCAGCCGCAGCAGCAGCAGGCCGACGCTCGTCACAGGTGCGCTCCCCGGATTGACTCGTTCATCTCTTGGCGGAACTTCTTCACACGCCCATATTAAGTCCAAGCGCCGGGCGTCACTAGCTGGAACGAGGGGCTGCGCCCTGCCCCCCAGCGCCGCCAGCCAAGCAGCACCAGGGGCGGCCGGCGTCCACTAGAATCGAGGGCCGGGGGAGCCCGCCACTCCAGCAATCCGTTGAAGCATGCCAATTGAAAGCTCCTGACCAGTTCGTCCACCTGCACAACCACACGGAGTTCTCCCTGCTGGACGGGGCGAGCCGCATCCAGGCCATGGTCGCCCGGGCGGCCGAGCTCGAGATGCCGGCGCTGGCGCTGACCGACCACGGTGTCATGTACGGCGCCATTCACTTCTACAAGGCCTGCCTCAGCAAGGGAGTCAAACCGATCCTCGGCTGTGAGCTGTACGTAGCGCCCCGGCGGTTGGACGACCGCGAAGGCCGGGTGGACCGTGACCCCTATCACCTGACGGTCCTGGCGGCTGACGCCAACGGCTACCGCAATCTGATGGCCCTCTGCTCGATCGGTCAGATGCGGGGCCTCTACTACAAACCTCGGATCGACCGGACGGTGCTGGCTCAACACTCGCAGGGGTTGATAGTTCTCTCCGGCTGCCTGGGCGGCGAGGTCGCGACGAAGATTCTGGGCGGCGATCCGGACGGGGCGCGCGAAACAGTCGCCACCTACCGCGACATGTTTGGCGCTGACAGCTATTTCCTGGAGGTGCAGCGACACGGCATGCCCGAGCAGGAGCAGGTCAACGAGACCCTGCGCGGTCTGGCCCGGGAGTTCGGGCTCCGGACGGTGGCCACCAACGACCTGCACTACGTCCACCAGAGCGACGCCGAAGCGCACGACGTGCTGCTCTGCCTGCAGACTGGCAAGAACTTCGACGATCCCAAACGCTGGCGCTTCGAGTCGCAGGACTTCTATCTGAAGACGCCGGCCGAGATGGCGGCTGTCTTCGCCGACTCACCTGAGGCTCTCGCGGCGACGCTGGAGGTGGCCTCGCGGGTCGATCTCAAACTCGAGCTGGGCCGTCACCTGCTGCCGCCGTTCCAAGTCCCGGCCGGCAGGGCTGCGGAGGCGTACCTGGCCCAGAAGGTGGATGAGGGCATGGGTTGGCGCTATCCTGCCGGGCCGCCGACGGGCGCCAAAGAACGAGTCCAGGAAGAGCTGGCAGTCATCGCCCAGACCGGCTTCGCCTCCTACTTCCTGATCGTCTGGGACTTCTACAGCTTCGCCCGTCAGAACGGGGTCGTGACAGGTCCCGGCCGTGGCAGCGCGGCTGGCTCCCTGGTCTCCTACTGCCTCGGCATCACCGACCTGGATCCGCTGCCGCACGGCTTGATCTTCGAGCGCTTCCTCAATAAGGACCGCATCTCGATGCCTGACATCGACTGCGACTTCTCGGTCGAGGGACGGGAGAAGGTGATTCGCTACGTGACCGAGAAGTACGGCAGCGACAGGGTGGCGCAGATCGTCACCTTCACCACGATGGCCAGCAAGGCGGTGATTCGCGACGTCGGCCGGGTGCTGGACGTGCCACTCAAGGAATGCGACCGTCTCTCCAAATTGATCCCGGTGTACCAGGGCCGGTCCAAGTCGTTGGACGAGGCACTGAAAGAGGTGCCAGAGCTCCGGGAGGCGTACCACGCGGGGCCTAAGCCGGGCCCCAGCGGCACTTACGACGTGCGCCGGCTGCTTGACATCGGCCGGGCGCTAGAGGGGGTGTCGCGCAACGTGAGCGTCCACGCGGCGGGCGTCGTCATAGCCCCTGAGCCGCTGGTGCACTACGCGCCTCTGCAGTACGGTCCCCGCTCGAGCGCGGCCGACGACAGCCAGCGCCAGGTCATCACCCAGTACGACATGAAGGCGGTCGGTGAGATCGGGCTCCTGAAGATGGACTTCCTGGGGCTTTTGAACCTGGACATCATCAGCACATGCCTGCGCCTGCTGGAGGAGCAGCGGGGGCTGAAGCTCGACTTTGAGCAGATCGGCTTGGAGGACGCCAAGACCTATGAATTGATCGCCGCCGCCGACACGGGCGGCGTGTTCCAGCTGGATGGCGCCGGCATGCGGCGGATGCTGCAGGAGATGAGGCCGCAGTCCTTCGCGGATCTCACCGCGGCTGTCGCCCTCTTCCGGCCCGGGCCTATGCAGAACATTCCCGCCTACGTCGCCCGCAAGCAGGGGCGGGAGCCGATCGAGTACATGCACGACCGTCTGGAGGGCATCCTGCGCGACACCTATGGCGTGATGATCTACCAGGAGCAGGTGATGATGGCCGCTCGCGAGCTGGCTGGTTACACGCTCTCGGAAGCGGATCTCCTGCGGGCCGCGATGGGCAAGAAGGACAAGGTGAGGATGGCGCTGCAGCGCGAGAAGTTCATCGCCGGCTGCGGCGAGAACGGCATCTCGCAGGGCAAGGCGATCGAGCTCTTCGACGCGATTGCCAAGTTCGCCGAGTACGGCTTCAACAAATCCCACTCAGCTGCCTACGCGGTGATCAGCTTTCGCACCGCCTACCTGAAGGCCAATTACCCGATTGAGTACATGACGGCGCTCCTGATCCATCAGCAGGGCAGCGCCGAGAAGGTGGCGACGACCATCGTCGACTGCAAGAAGCGCTCGATCGAGGTGCTCCCGCCGGAGGTGAACGAGTCGGGGATCGACTTCTCGATCAGTGGCGGCAGCATCCGGTTCGGGCTGGCGGCGATCAGGAATGTCGGTCGGGGTGCTGTGGAGCAGATAGTCGCCCAGCGCCTGGCCGGCGGTGAGTTCAGCTCGTTGGATGATTTCTGCGAACGCCTGGCCGGGACCCAGGATCTGAACTCGCGGGCGCTCGAGTCGCTGATCGCCTGTGGGGCGTGCGATGCCCTGGGCGAACGCAGCCAGCTGCTCATGTCCATGGAACGGGCCCGTCAGCGGGCGGAGCAGGCGAGGCGCGATCGGGAGTCGGGCCAGACGTCGCTCTTCGGACTGGTCGACGCTCCCATCGAGCAGCCCCTCGACTACGGTCTGCAGCAGGTGCCGCCCATGAGTGGAGAGGAGAAGCTGCGGCTGGAGAAGGAGCTGCTCGGCCTCTACCTGTCGGATCATCCGCTGAACCGAATCGAGACTGAGCTGGCCAAGCTGACGGACACGCAGGCAGCGCAGGTGACGAGCGACATCAGCCAATCCGAGGTGCGGGTGGGCGGTCTGATTCGACAGATACGCCGCGTTGTCACCAGGCGCGGCCAGATCATGGCCTATGCGGAGCTGGAGGACTTGACAGGCAGCATCGACGTGACCCTCTTTCCTCGCTCCTACGAGGAGTACAGGCACCTCTTCGAGCCGGACCGGGTGCTGGTCGTGCAGGGAACCGTGGAACTGGCGCGCGGCGGTGGGGCGCCAGCGCCGACGCTTGGCGGGACCGAGGAGCTGGTCGCTGAGGAGGAGACGGAGCGGGCTGCGGTGATCGCAGATTTCGTCTGGGCCTGGGACGACCCGGAGTGCGTGCCAGTGGCGCGTCAGCAGAAGGCGGTGGTCAAGGTGCCGGCGGGAACCGCTCCTGACCTGATGAAACGGCTGGTACCTGTCTTTGGCCGGCACCCGGGCGGTGATCCGGTGGTCCTCAACATCGAGGTCGATGCGAAGCTGGTGGAAGTGGGCCTGGGTGAGCACTTCCGGGTCATGGCGGGACCGGCTCTGAAGACGGAGCTGGACGAGTGCTTCGGCCAGGAGGTGACCAGCTTTGAGATGGTGAGGGGGAAGAAGAGCCGGGAGGGGCGCCAGCCGAGCGGGCCGGGGAACGGGAACGGACAGGGGAGGGCGAGCGGCAATGGAAGCTTCGATGGCGGCTTCTGAGTCACAGGAGCAGACGGGCGGTTACGTGCTGATCAAGGCGCTGGAGGACGGTGTGGTGATCATGGGCCTGACCCGAGGACGCGATACACGCTCCCATCACTCAGAGCGGCTCGACCGCGGCGAGGTATTGATCGCCCAGTTCACCTCGACGACTGCCGCCATCAAGATCCGCGGCAAGGCGGAGATCCACACTGCTGTGGGCACTGTGGAGAGCAGCTAGCCCTGCGGGCAGTGAGCCTGACCAGCGGCTAGAATCGGCGAGCGGACGTCACCTTCCGGCTGGCGTTCCGCAGCGCCCACGTAGCTCAGTCGGTAGAGCACTTCCTTGGTAAGGAAGAGGTCTCGGGTTCGAATCCCGACGTGGGCTCC